>CAYRKK010000055.1:0-7317 GCA_964424875.1 Candidatus Woesearchaeota archaeon | reverse complement strand
ACCTTTATAGACGAGAGAAATCTGCAAAAATAAGGGTTTGAAAAACGGACGTTTTTAATAAGAGTTAATCTAAGATAAGTTTTTATAACCCTCACTCTTACAAAAAATATGACATGTTACTCACATTCACGAATAAGTACATTTGAAACCTGCCCTTATCAGTATAAACTTAGATACATTGATAAAAAGAAGCCAGAAATTCCAACAACAATTGAGGCATTTATGGGAGACATAGTTCACCAAGCGTTAGAAGATTTATATAAGAAAAAGAAATTTAAGAAAAGAGTTGCAAAAGCTAGTCTAATTAAATTCTACAGAGATTTATGGACAAAGAATTATTCTAAAGATATTCTTATTGTTAAAAAGGATGAGGGATTAACTACAGATAATTATAGAAAAATGGGCGAGAAGTTCATATCTGATTATTATGATAGGATGAAACCTTTTGATCAATTAACCATTTTAGGTTTAGAAACTACAGATAGAATGACTTTGCCAGATGGGAATCAATGGTATGTTCGGATTGATAAACTAGGTTGTGACAATGAAGGAAATTATTTTGTTTGTGATTACAAAACAAATGCAAGAATGAAAGACCAAGAAGAAGCTGACTCAGATAGACAACTCGCAATGTATTCTACTTGGGTTAAAGATAAATTCAAAGATGCTAAAAGTGTCAAATTAATCTGGCACATGTTAGCTTTTAACAAAGATGCTATTTCAGAAAGAACAGATGGACAATTAGAGAAATTACAGAATGAAATAGTTGAAAAAATAAAAGAAATTGAATTTGCGACAGAATTCCCCAGAAAACAAACAGCATTATGTAATTATTGCGGATTTAAATCAGAATGCCCCTCTTTCAAACATGAAGCAGAACTTGAAAAAATAGAAACTATTGAAAAATTCAAAGAAGATGAGGGAGTAAAAATTGTTGATGAATTTTCTGAGATTAAAACTAAATTAATAGAATTAAAAAAATTAGATGAAGAATTTAAGGCAAAACTGATTGCCTATGCAAAACAATTTGATGTTGATATTCTCTATGGAAGTAATAAAAAATGCTCTGTTAAGCCTTATCAAAAAGTAGTTTATCCTGAAGATAAAACTGAAATAATTAGGTTATTGAAAGATAAAGGACTTTGGGAAGAATTTGCTATGATTAATTATCCTAGGTTTGGTTCAAAAGCAACTAAAGGGCAATTGGATTCGGAGATTAAAGATAAGGTTGATTTTGAAGAAGAATTTAGAATAAGTTTGAGTAAAAGGAAAGATGTTGAGCAGGAATAAAAATGATTACTAACATTAATTGTATAAAAAACGTTGGAAAATTTGAAAATTGTAATTCTGGGAGTATTACTTTTACGGATAAAGGATTAATTTTTGGCAAGAATATGAATGGTAAGAGTACATTAACAAGCATTTTTTCTTCATTAAAAGAAAGCAATAACGACCTCATAATTGGAAGAAAAACATTTGGAAAAAATCAAGATCAAGAAATAATTATTAAAATTAGTGGAGATACTTTTATTTTCAAAAATAATTCATGGAATAAAAATTATGAAAACCTTGAAATCTTTGATACAAAATTCATTAGTGAAAATATATGTAACACTGAAGAAATTTGCTTCGAACAACAGAAGAATTTGAATGGAGTAGTTTTAGGTCAAAAAGGAAGAAAATTAATAATAGACATAGAAATATTGAATGAAAACATAACAGAACTAAGCAATAAAAAAAGAGATTTAACAAATAATTATTTTAATCCTCTTCTGGCAAATAAATTATTTCCAGAAGAATTCATGAAATTAGAGAATATAGAAAATTTAGATAAAAAAATTAAAGAACAAATAAAACTGATAGAACAAAATAAGAATAAAAATAAAATTGTAGAAAAGACAAAAGACTCATTTTTTAAACTGAATTTACAGCAATTTGAAGAATTATTCACTAAAAAAATAAATATTAATTTTAAAGATATTGAGAAACACTTAAATGAAAATTTTGATGAAGAGTCTAAAGGGAAAAAATTTCTTCAAGATGGACTTGGTTTATTAAAAAAAGATAATTGTATTTTTTGTGGACAAAAATTAAATGAATCCGCTAAAAAATTAATTGAATGTTATAAGAAAGTTTTTTCAGAAGAGTTTGAAAGTCTTCAAAAAGAAATTAACTCAAAAATAGAAGAATTTTCTTCTTTAAACTTTGAAGATAAAATAAATAATGAAGTTTTAGAATTTAATAGCTTAGGGCTTACAATCCCTCTATCTAATGAAGAGAAAAAAGATTTAATCAAATCTAAAAACATAATAGATATTGTGTTTAAAGAAAAAAAAGACAACATAGCTAAAGAGATTAATTTAACAGAAAATAATGAATGGAAAAAGGTCAAAGAAAAATTTAATGAAATTTTAGAATTTTTAAATTTAAAGACAAATGATTTCATAGTTAAGAATAAGACTTCAAAAATAGAAGAAGAACTAGAAAGGTTACAATTTACACAAGAACGTTTTAAATTAAAGAGTATAGAAAAAATTAAAGAGTATGACTTATTTGATCTCGAAATTAAAAAGTTCCAAAAACAAAGAGAAGAAAAACAAAAAGAATTAGAAGGATATGCTAAAGGTATTTTTAATAAATATAAAGAAAAAATAGATTTTTTTCTAAAAGAAATGAATGCAAATTTTGTTATTGATGATTTTTCCCATTTTAAAAAAATAAGGGGCAAAGATGAATCCTTATTTTGTATAAACTTTGATGAGGGTCATAAAATTAATCTTTATGAAAATGAAGCTTGTAAACCTAACTTTCAAAATACTTTAAGTGAAAGCGATAAAAGAACTCTGGCGTTTGCATTCTTCTTAGCAAAGTTGGACGCAGACGAAGAATTAAATAAAAAAGTAATTATTTTTGATGATCCTATTTCAAGTTTTGATAAAGAAAGGAAGAAGAAAACTTGTCGTTTATTGTTAGATGTAAATTGCAACAATAAGAAACCAAAACAGATTATTGTTCTTACCCATCAAGAAGATTTCATGAAAGATTTAATAAGAGATTTAGACGCTTTTGAATCTAAATATTTATCTTTAAAAATTAATTTTGGAGAAATTAAAATTATTGAAGATATGAATAAAGAGTTCCCAGATGATGAGATTATTGATTCATTAGATCAACTCTATGAAATCCTAGAAACCGAAAATTTTAAGAAAAATTTCTTTGTAGAATGTAGAAAAATTTTAGAAAACATCTTAAAAAGAAAATATTATCCTAAACTTAAAAGCATAATTGTATCAAATCCTAGAGCAAGTATAAGAACTTTTGCTGAAATAATATATGGTAAGGAAAGCTCTCTTTACAAAGATTTTATTCGACTATGTAATGATTTGCAAGAACCATTGCATGATAATTCGTTGCCAAAATCCAGTGCAGGAGATAAAAGAACAATCTTACAGGATTTTTTTAATATATTGGAAAAGATATAGATGTTATTTAAATTAAGAAAGATTTTTAATCCTTTTTTTTGCAAATCTAATATATTTTTTCTCTTTTTCAATTCCAATCCATTTTCTTTTTAAATTATTACAAGCAATTGCAGTAGTTCCTACCCCCATAAAAGGATCTAACACCACATCTCCTTTATTTGAAGCCATCTCTACTAATCTCTCCATTATCTTTAATGGCTTTTGCATTGGATGTGCTGGTTTTCCGTCCAAATTCTTAACTCTTTCCCCCCCCTGACAAATTGGAAATGTCCAAACATCTCTTAATTGTTTTCCCTCATTGTATTTTTTCATATCTTCATAATTA
Source organism: Candidatus Woesearchaeota archaeon (assembly GCA_964424875.1). Classification (GTDB taxonomy): domain Archaea; phylum Nanobdellota; class Nanobdellia; order Pacearchaeales; family GW2011-AR1; genus ARS1285. The sequence continues at coordinate 3,510 of CAYRKK010000055.1, read as the reverse complement.
AATGTCCATCCCTTTCCCTTAACAAACCAAACAATAAATTCGGCAGAATGGGTAAGCATTCTTTTAGTAATATTTGGCATAGGATTTGTTTTTTGCCAAGTAATAAAATTAATAAACTTATAACCCATTTCTTTCAAAATTATAATTACTTCTGCGATGCCATGAAGAGAACCACAAACAATAATTGCCCCATTATTCACCAAAACTCTATCAGCTTCCTTTAACCATTCCCTTGTAAATTTTAGATAATTTTTATAATCGCCAAATTTATCCCACTCTTCATTAACTTTAAAAAAAGCTCCACCAGTTTTATTATTTTTTAAATTAATTCCTTTAGAAGAGGCGTTATAGGGCGGATCTGTTACAACAAGATTTATACTTTCTGCAGGAAGCTCTCTAATAACTTTTCTACAATCTCCTTCAAGAATTTCATTCACAGCATTAGTTATTTTCATTTTATTCCCTCCATAAGTATTTTATTTGAAATAATCACCCAATCATCTACCTTATCTGATTTAATTATATTATTATATAATTTTTTTAACATCTCAAAAAATTCTTGATGAGTGATGGGAGAATCCTTCTCTTTCTTATTCAAAACATTTTTCAATAAAATAATAAATTGGGAAATTGAAAAAGGAATTATTATTTGTTTTTTGCCCTCATACTCATATTTATTTGAAGAATTAAATGTATTAAATGTGTCCCTATGAATTCTAGGAGCAACAAAAATACAAAGGGAATCTTTTTCATTATTATTTTCTTCAAAATCTCTAAGATGTCTCATAACAGGTTGACCTTCGTTAATCCATTGATCCCGACTATTTAACATGGTGACTTCACAAATTAAATTAAAAGAATTATAAAAACATTCTATGTCTGGAACATTTGCCGGAGCAGTGAAGGTTGGTTTATTATCATCCCCTACAGGATAATTTGGTTGAATTTTTAGAGCATCATTTATTGCATGTAACCCCATTGTTATTAAATATTCTAATTCAACAGGTTTTGAAGTTTCTATTTTATGAATATTTTCTAATCTAATTATAATCTCTTCAAAATTTTTACTTTCTGAAAGCAATATATGGTTTTCATATTCTTGCAGACTCGTTCTTAGCTTTCTTAATTCTTTAATCTTTTCCTTTAAATAATCCTTATCTTTTAATTTGCCTGTTTTAAGTTCCAAATCTCTTTTATCAAATTTAAAATTCTCAAGTTTCACAGACAGACTTAAAATTTCTTTTTTTAGTTTTTCAAGAATAATTAACAATTTGTCTAACATCTCCCAAGGGTATATTACTTCTTCTTCTAAATAAACCAAATATTTTTCTAAACTTGAAAATTGTTTTCCTTCTCCAGAATTTTCATCCAAAATAGATTTAATCTCTACATTTCTACGAGGTTCAAGATCAATATAAAATCCCCCGCCCCGAATATAGAAAAATCTAGTTAGTTTAAAGTAACGTATTGCATTATCTCCATAATCTTTTAAATTCCCAATATTTTTAATCAAAACATTTTCTGAAGATTTCCCAAAGAAGTCGGCTACCTTTTCTCTGAGAATTTTCTTTTTAATTTTCTTTTGTTCTGACGGGTTTTTACCTTTCAATTTTTTACGCAAAGAGATAATTTCATTAACCGTTTCTGGAATCTTTTCATAATTTATGGTTGTTGGAACAAAAAAAGAAAATTCTTCTTTAGAAATGCCCTTCTGTTTTTCACCTAACTCTTTCCATTTATTATTTACTTCAGAAATAATTTTTATTGTTGCCACAAAAGGAGCTATATTAAACCTGTTTTGCGAAGAAAAATTATTATCATTTGGATTTGGAAGAGTCCACTTATAAAAATATTCTAAAAAAATCTCTCCAATATCTGAATCCTTTTTTAAAAATTTCTTACCCAAATTTGTAATAAATAACTTTCCAATTTTTCTTTTAGAAACAACTAACCCCATTTTACTTAAGGGTGCCAAAGAAGTTCTTCCCCTAAATCCTGGGTCGCCATCCAAAACCTTTGAACGCTTTCTCATAAAATTAAATATTTCTTCTGCCTGTTTGAAAGACATATTTGTTAGGAAATCATAATATTTAGATAATTTTTCTGGAAGATTCATTGGCTTGTAAAGCTTATTTTGAATAAGTTTTATTTGAAAATTTATTTGATTTTTTTCGTCATAAATTTTGCCCTCAAATTCTCTTAAAATCTCTAAGAAGCTTCTTATCCTATCAGGATTCCTTACAGTTGTAGAAATTGACCAAGGTTTTCTCATTTTTCCCTCTTTTATATTATAATTTACATAAAGGTATATTTAAATATTCGCTAAAGTTTTAGTTAGTATGTGTCCAAAAATAGAATTAAAAAAAGGGGATTGTTTAGAAATTTTAAAAAAAATTCCAGACAAAAGTATAAATATGATCTTTGCAGATCCTCCCTATAACCTTTCAGGAGAAGGATTTATTACTTGTAAAAATGGGAAAAAGGTTAAATGTAAAAAAGGAGATTGGGACATAATTGAGGATATTCACAAATTTAATGAAGAATGGTTAAATGAATGTAAAAGAATTTTATCTGATGAGGGGACTATTTGGATATCAGGAACACTTCACAATCATCCTTCGATTGGATATACATTAAAAAAATTAGATTATTGGATTATAAATGATATAGTTTGGTTTAAGCCGAATGCCCCTCCCCAATTACAACCAAATCGTCTTGCACCATCTACAGAGATCATTTGGTTAGCTAGTAAAACAAAAAAATATTATTTTGATTATTACAAAGCAAAAGAAATAAATCAAGGTAAACAAATGAGAAACCTCTGGGAACTCACTGCTGAAAGACATAAAACTTCCCACCCCACAGAGAAACCAGAAAAACTTCTAAAAAGAATAATCCTTTTGGGAAGTAAAGAAGGGGACACAATTTTAGATCCTTTTATGGGGTCTGGAACAACAGGAGTAGTAGCCAAAAGTTTAGGGAGAAAATTTGTTGGGATAGAAATAGATTCTAATTTTTTTGAAATGGCTAAAAAAAGGATAGAAAAAGCAGAAATTCAAGAAGAACTATTTTAACTTGCCTCCAATAACGGCAACGCGACACCTACCTACCACCCTCTCGCGTCTCCGCTATTCATAAAATTCTTCTCATACCAAGACAAAAAATCAAAAGTGGGAATGGCAATTCTAACCCTTCCTCGTCGATTAACAGCAGATTTCCATTGAAACTCAAACAAACCTAACATCTCTAAAGAAGACAAATAATCCCTAAATTGCCTTTCTCCAACAGCACCAAACTGCTCCTTTTTCGTATTAAAAACATAGATATCATACGCTTCTGATGTAACTGCATAACCTTGATTTTTCCTAGCATTCATACACAAAGCTACAACAACAATTTTCATATGGCGGGGCAAGGTAGGAAAAATCTCCTCAATATCTGAAATTTGGAGTTCCTCAATAGCTTTCTTAATAGTCTTCTCAGAAATCTTTTTCTCATTATTTAGTTCAG
>CAYRKK010000054.1:0-7410 GCA_964424875.1 Candidatus Woesearchaeota archaeon | reverse complement strand
AAAATCAATTTAACTATTTCTGAAAATGCAGGACGAGTTATAAAAACTCCTACTGAAATCCCAATTATTGTTGTTATTGCAAATCCCTTTAATAATCCTGCTCCTGCCCATAATAACGGGAGTAGGGCAAATAAAGTTGTTACATAAGTTCCTAAAATAATATAAAGGGCTCTTTTGATTCTTTCTTTTAATGAAATGGCTGTTAATTGGGACTCATCTAAAATTATAATTTGAGAATCAACCCCTGTTCCAATTGCTGCAATTATTCCTGCAATTGCCGGAAGGTCAAGATTTCTATTAAATAATGCTGAAATACCAAGAATAATTAAAACCTCTGATAAACTTGTCAATAAAACAGCTAGAGATAATTTTAATTTTCTATACCTCAATAAAACAACTAATCCAACTGCAAGAATTGCTGCTATTCCTGCAATAAAAATTGTATTAATAAATTCTTTTCCTAATAATGGGGAAATTGTGTCTAGTTTTTCTATTTTTAATTTAAATGGCAAACTTCCTGAGATTAAAACTGTTTGAAGTTGCTTCATTTCTTTAACTGCATTATCATATGCTTCTTGACGATTTGTTCCTGAGCCTGAACCTGAAATTGCAATTTGTGTTGTTTCACTGCATTTTAAATCTTTTCCAATATATAATGAATCAACTAATTTTTCATCTAAATAAAGGTCCAGTTTTTTTTCTAAATATTGAGGATTTTCTGTATTTAATTCTAATTGGCAGGTTATATCAGCATGTTTCTTTGCTGCTTGTTCACTTAAAGAAATTGAAAATCTAAAACTACATATTTCACTTCCTGATTGAGCAGAACAAGAATAAATTCCTGATTGTTCACCTGTTCTTGCAACATAGGTTATGTCTTTTTCCCCTCCTTGAAAAACAGTATTATTTCCAATTTTTGCTTCAAATTTTCCTTGTTGTGCAATTAAATTTTCAAGTTCTTTTGGTGTTGAGCCTGCTATTTCAATTAACATATAATTTTTTCCTGATAAATCTTTTACTGGCCTTATTTGAACATCTTTTAATCCATAAACATTTAATCTTTCATTTGTAACTGCAATTAAATCATTTAATTCAGAAGCTGAAAGTTCTTTTTCTTCTGCATCAACTAATGCTCTTGCTCCCCCTGATAAATCTAGACCTGTTTTAATTCTTGTTTTTTGAATATCTTTAACAGAAATTTCTGGAGCCTTATTTGTAAATAAAATAAAATCACCTGACTTTGTAGTTATTGATAATTTTATTTTGTCTTCTTGAGGAAATAAAGAGTCTATTAAATTCTTGTAATCTTCTATTGAGGTTAATTTTTTATTATTAATTGAAACTAAAGTATTATTTACTCTTAATCCAGTTTCATAAGCAATAGAATTTTCCTGCATACTATCTATTTTTATTTCAATTGTTTTTGACTTGTTGTTTTCTGAAGTTTCAAAAACTTCTGAAAGTTTTATTTTTAAGGGTTCTTTTGTTATTATTTTATAATCTTTATCTTTTGTTTTTATATTAAGAGTTATATCTGGTTTCTCTTGGTTAATGTTGGGAAATTTTTCATTTATTATTTTTTTATAATCCTCAAAACTAGGAGTAGATTGAGAATCTATTGCAGTTATAATTTGTCCTGGCCTCAAACCTTGTTCAAATGCTCCTGAAAATTCTTCTACTGAAACTATTTCAACTCCTTTTGAAAAATCTAATGGAAAAATAGCTAATAAAGAACCTAAGATACAAAATATTAATAGCCATATTTTCCAGTTTAGTTTTGTCATTTTATATTTTTTGAATTTAATTTTATTTTAATCATGATGTTTTGACTCCAAATACCATTTTAAGATTGAAACATTTGTAATCCAGGTGTTAAGAATATCAAAAGTTAAACCAATAATTAAAATTGAGAATATTTGTTCTAAAATATTTGAAAATGATTGAATAATAAATAAAGCAAGAGTTATTGCAATTATAGAAGTTAAAGTCATTGTGATTCCTGTTTTAAATGCACTTAAAAGATTCTTATTTGTTTCACCTTGTCTTTTTAGTAATCTTGTTGTTAACATAATATCTGAATCAACTGAATAACCAATTAACATTAAAATTGCAGTTATTCCTGCACTTGAAATTTTCATTCCTATTAAATCAACAAAAGCTAAAGTCATAGTAATATCTGCAAAAGCTGAAATAACTACTGCAAAACTTGGAATAAAATTTCTGAAAAGAATAAATACAATTATTGCCATTAAAATAAAAGAAATTAAAATAGCAATTCTTAATTGATTATAAAAAGATTTTCCTAAAGAAGAGCCAGTAGATTCTATTGAAGAGTTTTCACTAGTTAACTCATATTTTAAAAATTCTTCTAATAAATCTCTTACTTGATTGGGTTCTGAAATAGTTTCTATAATTACTGCTTTTTGTCTTCCTGTTCTAAAATCTGATAACTCCCTTACTGAAAGATCATTTATTTTTCCTGAAAGAAAATCTGAAATTTCTTTAGTATTAATTTCTTGTTCTGAAAAAAGTGTTACTGATGTTCCTCCTGTTAATGTAATGTCCTTAGTGATAAAATCTCCTGTTGTGTAAAAAGAATATCCTAAATATGCTAAAGAAAAAAGAAAAAGAAAAATTGGGATAATCAGCAATAATTTGTAGTTCTTATTATACCAAGTTGTTAGTTTTTGTTTTTTACTTACTTCTCTGATTTCTGATTGTTCTTGTTCTGACATTTTGTTTTTTGAAATGCGCCGGCCGGGAATTGAACCCGGGTCATCTGCTTGGAAGGCAGAGATCATAACCACTAGACCACCAGCGCATAATTTTAGTAGTTTTAATGTATTTTTAAAGTTATTGAAATGCTCCTGACAGGATTTGAACCTGCGACCTCAGGGTTAGGAACCTTGCGCTCTATCCAAACTGAGCTACAGGAGCATTTAGTTACAGATAAAGTAAAAAACAAGGTTATTTTAAGTTTGTGTTTTGTTGTTTAGAGTGTAATTAATTTTATAAATTAAAATTAGTATCCATTATAACAAATTAATGGAGGACTAAAGAATTTATTCATAAGATGGAGTTTGAAAATAATATTGCTGTTATTGGAGATATTATGTTAGACAGGTTTGAAGAAGGAAAAATAGCTATTAGAAAAAATCCTGAAAATCCAGATGTTCCAATTGTTTTAGCTGAAGAAAAATTTTTTCTTGGGGGTGCTGCAAATGTTGCAAGAAATATTGTTTCATTAGGTGCAAGATGTGATTTATATGGGATGGTTGGTGATGATCTTTATGGCCATGAAATAGCAAGATTATGTGATTTAGAAAATATTGGTTTAAAATTATTCTTTGATAACAAACCAACCATTCTAAAAGCTAGAATATTTATTAATGGAGAATATAAACATAGGTCTGATTTAGGTGAAACTGATTTAAAAAAAATTAGTCTTGAGACTCAAGAAAAGATTCTTGAAGAATTAAAAAAAAATATTAATAATTATCAAGGCATTATTTTATCTGATTATAATAAAAGAATTTTTAGTTATTATTTTACTCAAGAAATAATTAAACTTGCTAATGAACATAATATTCCAATACTTGCAGATCCAAAACCTGCTAATATTGATTTTTTTAAAAATTGCAGTGTTGTTTGCCCTAATAAAAAAGAAGCTCAAGAGATTACTGGAATTTCTTATTTTAATAATGAAGATGTTTTGTTTAAGATTGGAGAAAGAATAAAACAAAGAACTTCTTCAAAATATATTATTATTACTTGTGGAGAAGATGGAGCATATGTTTATTATGATGGGAAATCAAAAATGGAAAAAACAATTGCAAAAAAAGTTGTTGATTCTACAGGTGCAGGAGATACTTATGCAGCTGTCTTGTTGTGTGGATTAGCTTCAAAATTAGATATTTTTAAATCAACTGAAATAGCAAATATTGCTGCTGGATTGGTTGTTCAAAAATATGGAACTGCGACTGTGAGCATGGATGAGATAGAGAGACATATTGGGCAAGAGAATCCTGAGTGAGATAAAGAGATATTGGAAGAAGATTGACAATAATTTTAAAAACCTTTTTTTTTTAAACAATTCATGATAATGAAAGTATTAGGAAGTTTAGATATTTTTGTAGGTTTAGTTTTTTGGATATATGGAATTTTTAATATTAATTTTATGAGTGGATTTGTTTTAATATTGGGGTTGTTTTTATTAGTAAAAGGTCTTGTTTTTGTAATTAATCTGGATGTTGCAAGTGTTTTAGATATTGTTGCTGCAATTGTTATAATTGTTGGAGTAGGCATTGCTTTGCCAAATTTAGTTGTAATAATTGTAAGTTTGTTTCTTTTACAAAAAGGGCTTTTTAGTATGTTTAGTTAATCGAGGGTAATATTAAAATTATGCGGGAAAGAGGATTCGAACCCCTGAAAGCACTAAGCTAACGCGGCTTGAACGCGTCCCGTTTGACCACTCCGGCATTCCCGCTTATAAAAACTCTAATAATTATCTATATAAAAAGCTTTATAAACACATATTTTTAAGTATAACTGAAGACAACCATAATAATCTGGTCACACCTGATCCCATTCTGAACTCAGAAGTTAAGCAGGTTATGTTATAGGTATTAGTTTCAGAAATGAAGTGAAGCTTATAAGTTGTCTTTATTTATTTTTTTTAGAAAGAAAATAAATTTAAATAAGAAAAAACAAAAAATGCAAATACCTATAAGATGTTTTAGCTGTGGAAAACCTATTGGACATTTATGGAATGAGTTTAAACAAAGAACTGAAAAAGATGAGGATTCTAAAAAAGTTTTAGATGAACTTGGATTAGAAAGATATTGTTGTAGGTCTATGTTTTTAGGACAAGTTGATACTTTAGAATTAATTAATAAATTTAAAAAATTCTGATAAATTTTTTGACTCTTCTAAACGTACATTTAAAAGATTTAAAAAGTTTTAAAATAATTTTTAATTGAAATTTATAATTTGAAGTTTTGATATGTTTAATTTTTTTATTAGATTAATAACATTTCTAATCACCAATTTATTTTTATATTGCTTATTACTAATATTTTTATGGAACAAGATAATTTAAAGACTCTTGAAGAGTTGAAGGATATAGTTGAGAGACTGAGGAATGGAGGAAGAAGAATAGTTCTGACAAATGGATGTTATGATATAATCCATACAGGGCATGTTCATATGCTTCAAAAAATGGCTAAATTGGGAGATGTTTTTATTGTTGCTATAAATTCTGATGAAAGTGTTAGAAAGTTTAAAGGATATCCTCGGCCTTATAATAATGAAAAAGATAGGGCATTTGTTATTAAGAATATTAAGAATGTTGATTATGTTGTAATATTTGGGGAAGATAATCCTTTGGGAATAATTAAAGTTTTAAAACCAGATGTTCATGTTAAAGGGGGTGCTGGTTTATGTGAAAGAATTAAAAAGGAGAAAGAATTGGTTGAAAGTTATGGGGGAGAGATGGTTTGTTTGGAGTTAATTGAAGGTTATTCATCAACAGATTTGATTGAGAAGATAAAGAGGTTGGAAAGTGAGAGTTAATTTAATTTATATTTTGAAATATGATTGCAGATTTTACATTTAATTATTTTAAAAGGTTTTTTTATTCTTATTTCAGAGTTATTCGGTGTAAAGAAAGTAAAACATTTTTTGCAGAATTTTTTTCTTAAAGAACCTAGTTTAATGTTTTTCGACATTGCTAGTTTTTTTATTTTTTTAATTTGTTTTGGAGTTGGGATAGTTTTTTGTGAGAAAATTTGTTGAATTTGATTTTCTGTTTCTTGTTTTAAGGATTTTTTTGGATTCATAAAGTTATTAAATAAAGAAATTATTTAAATCCTATGGCAGAGTTTAAATGTGCTTATTGCAATAAGCAATTGGGATTATCAGGCATGGTTGTTTCGTCAAGCTCTGGAAGGTTATTTTGTGGAACTCAAAAATCTCATTTAGAGTCAGATTCTTGTGCATATAGGTTTCTTGAGGAAAATCTTGGAGGATTTGAAGAATATTATTTTTATATAAAACTTTTAGATAATGTAAAATGAAACCTTTCCCTAAACTAAAAAGCAAAGTGATTCTTGCACCAATGCATAATATAACAAATCTTGCTTTTAGATTAATGTGTAAAGAATATGGTGCTGGACTTGTTTCAACTGAATTACTTAGTGCAAATGCAATTGCTCGAGGTAATAACGCTGTTCTTAAATTAGCATTAACTAATAAAAAAGAAAAACCTGTTGTTGTTCAAATATTTGGGCAGAATATTGAAAACATTGTTAAAGCAGGTAAGAAGTTAGAAGGGGAATTTGATATTATTGATTTTAATTGTGGATGTCCTTCTAAAAAGATAATGTCTCAAGGAAGTGGAAGTGCCTTGTTAAAAAGACCTAATAAAATTAAAGAGATTGTTGGAGCTCTTGTTAAAGCTGTTAAGATTCCTGTTACAGTAAAGATAAGAAGTGGTTTTGAAGAAAAGATAAATGCTGTTGAAATTGCAAAGATTTGTGAAGATGCTGGAGCAAGTGCTGTGATTGTTCATGCTCGAACTGTTGAACAAGAATATTCTGGAAAAGCTGATTGGAATATAATAAAACAAGTTAAGAAAGCTGTTAAGATTCCTGTTATTGGAAATGGAGATATTTGGAATGGAGAAGATGTTTTGAGAATGATTAAAGAAACTAGATGTGATTATGTAATGATTGGAAGATGTGCAATTGGTAATGCTTTTATTTTTAAGGCTGTTAATGATTATTTGAAAAGTGGAAAAGTTGTTGAACAGACAGTTGAAGAGAAAATTAAAGATTTTTTTAAGTATATTAAATTATGTAAAAAATTTGAGATTTTTTCAGTAGTTGATGCCAAGTTAAAAGCTCAGGAGTTTACCAAGGGTTTGAGTGGAAGTTCTAAGTTGAGAAGAGAGTTGAATAAGGCAAGAAAATGGGAAGAGATTGAGAAGTTGATGGAAGAAATAATTAATAAGTAATCTTATAAAGTATTGTTTTCTGAATTAATTATGGTAAGAAAAAAAACTGAAAAAAATAATGAAATAATTAGATTGAAGAATGTTGCAAAATATTATCATCTGGGGGATGAGTTTGTTAAAGCTGTTGATGGGATTGATATTGTAATTAATAAAGGAGATTTTGTTGCAATTGTTGGGCCAAGTGGGAGTGGAAAAAGTACAGCTATGAATTTAGTGGGGGCATTAGATTTGGCAACAAAAGGAGATATTTTTTTAGATAATATTAATATAGAACATTTAGAAGAATCTGAATTAGCACAAGTTAGGGGAAGAAAGATTGGTTTTGTTTTTCAAACTTTTAATTTAATTCCTACTTTAACTGCTTTAGAAAATATTGCATTGCCGATGATTTTTCATGG
>CAYRKK010000053.1:0-7523 GCA_964424875.1 Candidatus Woesearchaeota archaeon | reverse complement strand
TATTATCTATTTTATAAATAATTTTCGGTTTTAATTAGAACTCCGGACAGCGCCTAGAATACAAAAGATTTAAAAAACCCTTATTTCTTTGAATAATTAAGGAGAGGCGATAAGATGAGAATGCGAGATACAATGAGAATTAAGCCCTATAAAATTCCTTTTTGGAGAAGGAAATATTCTTATTATAGATATTTTCTTCTTGTGTGCATAATAGTTATCGCTATTATTGTAGTTTCTGCTTATGATACTAAAGATATTAAAACAAAAATCAAAGATAGTATTAAGGATATAGAGTTCAGCAAATCTTCTAGTGCAGTTAAGATTTCTTCTAATTACTGTGAAGAGAATATAGTTCCTGATAATTTTACCATGTATACTAACCCTAAACCCATGACTATGGGAGATAACAAGCCACAAATAATTTCCGATATTGATAGAGGGGCATACCAGAGAGTAGGCGCGCTTTGGTTACAAGATCCGGTTTGGAAAGACGGAACAAAATTTGGTGATTCTACTAGTGGATCACAATTTACAAACCCATACGATTGTAGAATGGGAAAATCTGAAGGAGAAAATACTAATTATCTTTACTGCTTTAACATTGGATATTCAAAAGAAGTTAAAGAAATAGATTCTGATGGGAATATTCTAAATATTAATAATTATGAATATAGAGTCGATATTACTATTGATACGGGAAACATCATAGATACTGAAACAATATCAAGGACAACTGCATATGGGCAAGTTAAATCTATTGAATTAACAACTAATCCTGTAGTAGATTATGAATGTGAAGAAAACTAAAAAAACGAACTAATAAATGTATACTACAGGATTAACCAACTATAACAATTCTTTTAAACCTATTTCTTATTTTTAAAAACAATGAAAGAAAGAGAATTATATTATCTAAGACCTAATGGAAATCCCTTGTTTAATTATTATTTTGATAGGATAACCTGTTTTTTTGTCCAGCATCAAAAAGGACCAATTAAAAACCCAAAAAAAATTTTGTTTGTAAGAAACGACCATATAGGAGATATGGTTTATTCTTTGCAGGTTTTTAGAGAGGCTCGAAGGTTATATCCTGATGCAGAGATACATGTTATGGCATCTCCGTCTAATAAAGAGATGATTGAGAAGGACAAAAATGTTGATAAGATAATTGTCAGTGACAGATGGTGGAAAGAAGGAATTAATGGTTTTTTAAATTATTTTAAGATAATAAAAAAAATAAGAAAAGAAAATTATGATTATGGGGTTGATTTAAGAAGAAGTAAATTAAATATGTTTTTTTATTTATTTATTCCTGGAATTAAAAAAAGAGTTGGTTATTATAATATAAACGGAGGAAAAGCCTTTTTAACACATCCATTTGCATGTGATGAAAAAATAGTTAATGTTTTTGATATTTCAACAATGGCAGGAAAATTTTTTGGTGCTGATTTAAAAAATTGTTTGCCTGAAATTCAAACTGATGACGAAGATGAAAAAGATTATCAAGAAATAATTAAAAAAAATAATATAAAAAAATATGTTGTTTTTTCTCCTGGAGCAACTGCTGATTCAAAAAGATGGCCTGAAGAAAAATTTGAGGAGTTAATTGAAAGATTTCATATAAAGTATCCTGAATATAAAATCATTTTATCTGGTGCAAATAGTGACAAAGAATTGATAAGTCATTTAAGTAGGGGAAAAAATTATTGTGTTCCTTTAATTAATTTTAATTTAAGAAAAATGGCCTTGGTTTTTAAAAATTCAAATGTTGTTGTTGCAAATGATGGATGTGGTAGTGATATAAGCTGGGTTGCTGGAGGAAAACTTGTTACTTTAGTAGGTCCTGTTGATACAGAATTGCAAAATCCTCCAAAAAATACAATTGTTCTTCACCATAAACTTCCTTGTTATCCTTGTAATTATGACAAACCTTGTAAAAAACCTTATGGAAAATGGTGTATGGATTTAATCACTGTTGATGAGGTTTTGGAAACAGTGGAGAAGTGGATGAAAAAGGGATGAGGAGGATTAGAGGGTAGATTGAGGGGAGAAGTGATTAAAATGTAAGATTATCTATAGAAGTTCCTCTGAACTAACTTAGACATAGGGTTATTTGAGTTTAATAAATCTAAATCAACATCTAAACCCTTTGCCTTACATTTTTTCAATATATATTCCTTGTCTTTTTGACTTGAAAGAGATACTAAAAGGTCTGTTGTTGCTAAGAATTTCTTATAGCTCTTATCAGAAAGAGCAAATTTTTCATCTAATCTAAGGTCTTGTGTAAATTCAAAATAATTATCATGGTCGCCCTTTATGTTTTCAATATCTACTCCTAATTGCCGAAAACGTGATCTTTCTCTAAGGTTTTTTGCTCTATAAAACTTTTTAATATCTTTTTCTGTTAATTCACCTCCCCTAACAACCTTTCTGTAAATTTGCCCTAAACTATAATTTGCTCTTTCTTGATCAATGAGGCATAATCCAAAGAATAACTTTCTAAACAATTTATTCTTAGGTACCATCATTGTTGTATAATCCTCCTATTTTTAAAGATTATTATACTTAATTTCCCATTATATAAATCTTTATAAGCCAATCAGAATATAATTCTTAATAAGGTGTAAAAATGAAGGTTGCTTTAATAACAGGCATAACAGGACAAGATGGGAGTTACCTTACTGAACTTTTGATTCAAAAAGGGTATGAGGTTCATGGAATTGTTAGAAGAAGTAGTAGTTTTAATAGGGGGAGAATTGATCATTTAACTAATCCAGATAAACATACTGCAATTATTCAAGAAAATCCAATTTTACATCATGGAGATTTAACAGATGCTTCTTCTATTGAAAAAATTATGAAAGAGGTTAAACCAGATGAAGTTTATAATTTAGCTGCACAAAGTCATGTTAGAATTAGTTTTGATATTCCTGAAAATACAACTAACTCAATTAGTTTAGGAACTTTAAGAGTATTAGAAGCCATTAGGAATATTTGTCCTGATGCAAAATTTTATCAAGCTTCTTCTTCTGAAATGTTTGGAAAAGTATTAGAAAGTCCTCAAAATGAAAAAACTCCTTTTTATCCAAGAAGCCCTTATGGATGTTCAAAAGTTCATGCACATTATCTAACTATTAATTATCGTGAATCATATGGAATTCATGCTTCAAGTGGAATATTATTTAACCATGAGAGTGAAAGAAGAGGAGAATCTTTTGTTACAAGAAAAATAACAAGAAACTTAGCTAGGATTAAGATGGGAATTCAAAAAAGTTTTTCATTAGGAAATCTTGATGCTAAAAGAGATTGGGGGCATTCCAAGGATTATGTTAGGGCAATGTGGTTAATGTTACAACAAGAAAAACCAGATGATTATGTAATTGGAACTGGAGAGAATTATTCTGTGAGAGAGTTTTTAGAAGAAGCTGCAAGAGTTTTAGAAATGAATATTGAATCTAATGGAGAAAATGGAATAAATGAAAAATATATGGATGAAAAAGGAGAAGTTATTTTAAGAGTAAATCCTTATTATTACAGGCCTGCAGAAGTAGATGTACTTTTGGCAGATTATTCTAAAGCTAAAAATATCTTAGGTTGGGAACCAAAAGTTAAATTTCATGAATTGGTTAAAAAGATGATTGAAAATGATTTAGATCTTGCAAAAAAAGAGACTCAAATAAATCATAGAATAAAGACTTTTTAATATGATAAAAAAAATTGAATATAATAATGTTATTTTTGGGATTATAATTAATTCTCAAGATAAATTTAATCTAGGGCATAATTTTATTACAAATCCAAATGAAAATTTACAAGTAAATATTCTTAATCAAGGAAAGGCCTCAATTATTCCTAATCATCTTCATAATTTTATTGAAAGAAAGATTTATGGAACGCAAGAGGTTCTATATGTTGAAAAAGGAGTTATGAAAGTTAAATTTTTAACAACAGATGGAAATTTGATTGGTGAAGAAGTTTTAAATGCTGGAGATTTAGTTGTCCTTTTAAGAGGAGGTCATGGTTTTGAATTTTTAGAGGATACAAAGATTATTTATGTAAAACAAGGACCTTATTTAAATAAAGAAATTGATAAGATAGAATTTGAAAAATGATTCCTGTTTTTTCACCACTGCTAGGCGAAGAAGAATTAAAAAATGTTAATGAAGCTATTAAAAGTGGATGGATTTCTTCAAAGGGGAAATTTATTGAAGAATTTGAAAATAAATTTGCTGAATATTCTGGATGCAAATATGGGGTCGCAGTTACAAATGGGACTTCTGCTCTTCATTTAGCCCTTACTGTTCTTGGAGTTAAAAAAGGAGATGAAGTGATTATTCCAAATTTTACAATGATAGCTACTGCTCTTGCTGTGGTTTATACTGGAGCAAAACCTGTTTTTGTTGATTGTGAAGAGGAAACAGGAAATATAGATGTTAAAAAAATTAAAGATAAAATAAATTATAAAACAAAAGTTATTTTACCAGTGCATATCTATGGGCATGCTTGTGATATGGATGAAATTAATAAAATTGCAGAAAAACATAAATTATTTGTTGTGGAAGATGCTGCTGAAGCTCATGGGGCTGAATATAAAAATAAGAGGTGTGGTTCTTTAGGAGATATTGGATGTTTTAGTTTTTATGCAAATAAATTAATAACAACTGGAGAAGGAGGGATGTTGGTTACAAATAGTGAAGAGATTTATGAAAAAGCGAAAAGTTTAAGAAATTTATCCTTTGGGAAAGAAAATAGATTCTTACATGAGGAAGTCGGATTTAATTATAGAATGACCAATGTTCAAGCAGGAATTGGTTTGGGGCAAATGAAAAGGATAGATTTTATTTTAAAAAAGAAAATAGAAAATGCTCTACTATATAATTCCTTTCTCAGAGGAGTTAAAGGAATTGATATCCCTATTGAAAAATCTTATGTTAAGAATAGTTATTGGATGTATGCAATAAGATTTAATGATAATTTTGGATTTAATAAAAAAGATGTTAAAACAAAACTTTTTGAAAAAGGGGTTGATAGTAGGGATTTTTTTATTGGAATGAATAAACAACCTTTTTTTAAAAAAATAGGATTGCAGGTTGATGAAAAATTTCCTATTTCAGAAAAATGGTCTGAAACTGGATTATATCTACCTTCAGGGGTAGATTTAACAAAAGAAAATATTAAATACATATGTGATTGTATTGAAGAGATTAAAAATGGAAAATAAATTATCTGCAAAGTTGTATGAACAAATTCTAGATAATATGCCTGTGGCTTGCATAGATATAGTTGTTTGCAAAAATAGGAAAATTTTACTAATAAAAAGAAATAACCAACCTGAGAAGGGAAATTGGTGGATTGTTGGAGGTCGAATTCTTAAAAATGAGAAGTTAGCAGATGCTGTTAAGAGGAAGGTTAAGGAGGAGGTTGGATTGTATATTGAGAATGCAAGGTTTTTGTATCCTGATGAATATTTTTCAGAGAAATCTATTTTTGGGGGTATTGGAACTCATTCTACTGTTTTTATTTACTTGGTTGATGCTAAAGGAGAAATAAAACTTGATTCAACGAGTTCTGAATATCAATGGGTTGATAAAGAATGGTTTAGGAAAAATAAATCAGAACTTCAGAATTATGTTGTAAGGGCGATTGAAAATTCTGATGTTTTTAAGTAATCTTTTAGAGATTGTGTTATATAAATATATTTAAAAAAGAAGTTGATTTTAAAAAACAAAGATGGAAATTTCGCCTGCAGAAATAATTGATAGAATGAGCATTGTTAAATTAAAGATAAAGAGAATTGGGGTTCCTGAATTACAAATTGAATTTGATGCTTTACAAAATGCTCTTGAGGAGTTTAGGGGCAGAGGTGTTGAGATTAAAGATTCTTGGATTGATGAACTTTATGAAATTAACAGAGAGGAGTGGGATTTGTTAGACAAAATGAATGAAGAGAAAAAGAGTGGAGGAGATTTTGAAAAGATTGGTAGATTATATATTGAAACTGAAGGTGTTAATAAAAAAAGAGCTGAAACTAAAAATAGAATTATTGAAGAAACTAAAGTAGGTTTTAAGGAGATTAAAAAAAATCATCCGAGTGAATGAGAATTAAAAAGTCTACCTTTAATCATATTAACTATCATTAAATCATTTTTATCAAGGGATTTTGTTAAGAAAATTAGTAAAATGTAAGTTAGTGTAAATAGAATGCCTAATAAGATTAGGGTAAGAAAATTTATTGTTATAAGGTTCTTTAGGATTAATGCGGGGATTATTGTAATGATACAAGAAAAGAAAACTCTAATCATTTTTCTTCTTATTGGAATTATTTTAAGATAATAATATGCCTGAGAAAACATAAGGATGCTATAAATAATAAGGGTAATTGATGTTGCAATTGCTGCTCCTGTTATTCCCAAGGGGTTTTCTATAAACCATATTTTTTTCATTGGAATTAAAAAAAGATTAAGAACAATAGCAATTATTAAAATTAAAAAAGTGTTAAAAAATCTTAATTTTGATTTTTTAATCATCCCTAACAAATTTAAAGAAATTTCTGATTGTGCTAATAAAAAAATTCCTATTGCTAGAAAAATCAATGCAGTTGCGCCCTGGAGATAAGTTGGACCAAAAAGCAGATTGATAACAACTTCTGGAAAGAATAAAAATATAAATAAAGCTGGAAGGTTTATAATAAAAATCCATTTTCCTACTTGTTTGCTTAATTCTTTTATGGTTTTAATGTTGTTTTTTGCATACTCTCTGTTTATTATTGGAAAAAATAATTGATTAAATAGTTGAGGGGTTAAAGTTAGAAGTAAAGCAATTGGCAAGGCAGCATTATATATTCCAACTTCATTTGCAGTTTTTAAATATCCTATTAGAAAAGTATCTGTCCACCCAAATATAAAAATTATTACTGATGAAAATAAAAGAGGTAAGGAATATTTAAAGAGTTCTTTTGTAATTTTTTTGTCTTTAGATTCTTTAGAATCTATAAAAAATTTGAATAAATATTTTTTGCAAAAAAGATATGAAAGGACTAATGAAACTAAAAATCCCATTATAAAAGAAAAACTTATTGATTTAAGATAATCAATACCTATACAGATTAAGAGAATAAGTATTAAGAGTTTTATTATTGGTTCTATTATTTGGCCTATTAAAATAATTGGAGGGATTTTTTCAAAAGCTCTTATTGTAGCTAAAAAGACCTGTGAAAGGGCATAAAGAGGAATTGTGATACTAAAAAGCTGGAGAAATATTATTAATTTAGGATTATGGAATATTGAAACTGCAAGAAATTCAGCTGATAAAAACATGATTATTCCTGCAATTATGCTTGTTATTGTAATTGTTATTAATGAAATTTTAAATATTTTTTTTATGTTCTTCTTGTTATTGATCCCTCTATAATAAGAAATATATCTTACAATCCCTTCAAAAAAACCTGCAGATGCAAACATTGCAAATAATCCAAAAATCATTAGAGCAATTGAAAAAAAACCATAAACCTCAGGACCATATTG
>CAYRKK010000052.1:0-7560 GCA_964424875.1 Candidatus Woesearchaeota archaeon | reverse complement strand
ATTATTAGAAATAATAAATTAATTGAGTTCAATTAATTTGGGATGGAGCTTGTTTAAGAAAATAATAATTAATATGATTTTCCGATTCTTGCAGTATAATCAGCAAGTTTATTACAGATTATGCATTTTTCATTTTTAGGGATTTTTGTTTCATCAATATTCAAAACCTTTGCTCCTTGTGTTTTGAATTTTAAATTCTCTTCGCATTTTTTAGATTTGCATAAGGGTGTTAAAGCTATTTTTTTGTTTTTGATTGCGTTTTCTAATTCTTGCATGTTTTTTGCTTTTGTTATATTATCTTTTAATATTTTTTCAGCTTTTTTAAATAAAGATTCTTGAATGTTATCAAGGATTTTTGGAATTTGTTTTTTTAAATCTTTTATTTTAATTGGGAGTTTATCTCCTGAATTTCTTCTTACAACAATTACTTGTTTTTTTGCAATATCTCTTTCGCCAATTTCAATCCTAATAGGTATTCCTTTAAGTTCATATTCATTATATTTAAATCCGGGAGTGTACTCTTCCCTATTATCTAAAATAGGATTGTAAGATTCTAATGTTAAATATATTTTTTCTGATTCTTTTAAAACCTTTTTTTTATTTTTGTTATTAAAAATAGGAATGATTACTAATTGATTTGGAGCTATTTTTGGAGGAAGAATAAGTCCTTTTTTGTCTGAATGAATCGCAAACATTACCCCTAACATTCTTGTAGATATTGCCCAAGTGTTTTGCCAGACATACTGGATTTTTTCATTTTCATCTAAAAATTTGATATCATAAGCTTTTGCAAAATTTTGTCCATCATGATGAAAATCAGGACCTTGGATTGCTTTTCCATTGGGCATATAGAATTCCATTGAGATAGTATATTCTGCTCCTGCAAATTTTTCTTTTTCTGTTTTTTTCCCAATCAAAGAAGGAAGTGCTAAAAATTTTTCACAAATTTCTTTATAGATTCCAATTATCTGGTCTTTTTCAGCTTCTGCTTGTTTTTTTGTTGCATAGGCTGTGTGGCCTTCATTAAACCAGAATTCTCTTGTTCTTAAAAAAGGAACAGGGTGTTTGAATTCCCATCTTACAACATTGGACCATTGGTTATATTTTAAAGGAAGGTCTCTATAGGATCTTATCCATTTTGAAAATGAAGGGTATATTATTGATTCTGATGTAGGCCTTATTGCTAATCTTTCATTTAGTTTTGTATTTCCTGCATGAGTTACCCATGCAACTTCTGGTGAAAATCCTTTTATATGTTCTTTTTCTTTTGATAGATATTCTTCTGGAATAAATAATGGAAAATAAACATTTTGAATATTATATTTTTTAAATCTTTTATTGCATTCTTCTTGTATTTTTTCCCACATTTGCCATGCTTTTGGCTTGAAAACAATACATCCTGAAACTTTTGTATAATCTGCTAAATCTGCTTTTATCATTAATTGTGTAAACCATTCTGAGAATTCATCTTTTTTAGCAGTTATTCCTTTGTTGTTTATCATAATTATTTTAATTTTTTTAAGTATATAAAAGTTTATAAATTTGTTTTTTAGGTATTTGTTAGGGTTGATAATAATCATATAAAATTTGAGAATTTTAATAGAGCTATTTCATTACTTAGTGTGGGAGGATATTATCCTGATGGTTTTATTGAAGATTCTGATGATGTGGAGCAGAGATATGATGTTTATTGTAGATTTGGCGAAAACAAAGGAGTTATTGCATATATTGATAGAGGAGGTTTTATTGAATTAGATGAATCTCCTAGTTATTGTTCTGATAAAAAAAGACTTGGAGGGCTTTTTGAAAATAAGGATGTAGATGAAAAAACTTCTAAAAAGAAAAAATTTAAAAAGAAGTCTAATTTTGGAAAATTAAAAATTAAAAAATCTTCTGTTAAAAAAAAGAAATGAGAATTTTTTAATTAATGAGATTGAAAGAATTTTTTTATTGAATATTAATGAGCCTGCGAGGATTCGAACCTCGATCAACTGGGCCGAAACCAGGCATTCTATCCATTGAACTACAGGCTCATTCTTTATTTAGCAATGAAAAGCTATTTAAATCTTTGTTGGTTTTAGATTTTAATAAGATATAGAAATATAAAAGAGGTAAAAATGTTTAGAAGATTTGATAAAAAATTTTGGGCAGCAACATTTACATTAACTGGAACCATAATTGGAGCTGGAATTTTGGGCTTGCCTTATGTTTTTGCTAAGTCTGGTTTTTTAATTGGTTTGTTTTGGCTTTTGGTTTTAGGAGTGATTATGATTTATTGTGTTTTGTGTTTAGGAGAGGTTGCATTAAGAACTAAAGAAATTCATCAACTTCCTGGTTATGCTAAAAAATATTTGGGAAAATGGGGAGAATGGTTAATGCTTTTTGCTGTTGTTTTTGGAATTTATTCTGCTTTATTAGCTTATTTGATTGGAGAAAGCCAGAGCTTTTCTTTAATTTTTACAGGAGGTTTGGATTATGCAATTTATTTTGCAATTGGATTTTGGTTAATAATGACTTTGCTTTTAAAAGAGGGATTAAAAGGTTTGAAGAAAATTGAGAGTTTGGGAGTTTTGATTATTCTTGGAATTGTTTTAATTATTGTTGCATTTTATTTTCCTCAAGTTAATTTTGGAAATTTGGATTATACTGATTTTTCTTATTTGTTTTTGCCTTTTGGTGTTGTTTTGTTTGCTTTAATGGGTTTTACTTCTGTTCCTGAATTAAGAATGGAAATAAAAGGAAATGAAAAAAAATTAAAAAAAGCAATTGTTGTTGGTATTTTAATTCCTATTGTTGTTTATGCTGTTTTTAGTTTGATTTTTGTTGGTGTTTTGGGAAAAAACGTTCCTCAAGTTGCAACTCTGGGTTTTGGAAAATTAATTATTTTATTAGGTATTTTTACAATGCTAACTAGTTATTTTGTTTTAAGTTTTTCTTTAAAAGATGTTTTTAAATTTGATTTAAAATATTCAAAAAAATGGAGTTTTATTTTAGTTTCTTTGATTCCTCTTTTTGTTTACTTTATTTTGTATTTTTTTAATTGGTTGAGTTTTGTTAATATATTGGGAATTGGAGGGGTTGTTTCAGGAGGTTTGACTGGAATTTTAATTTTACTAATGAATATTAAAGCAAAAAAATTAGGAAATAGAAAACCTGAATTTTCTGTTCTTATTAATTGGTTTGTTATTGGTTTAATTAGTTTGGTTTATATTTGTGGGATTGTTGTTGAGGTTGTGTTTTGAGAAAGATTGCGGGATTAATTAATAATTTAAAAAAATTGCAATTATAACACATATAACAATTATTATTGAGGAGATTATTTGCCTTAGGGTTATTTTTTCTTTTAGGAAAATTGCTGCAAAAAGGTAAATAAATATTGGTGCAAGAATAAAGAGAAGAGTTGTGAATGATATTCCAAGTAAGATGTACCCATAATATATAGTGAGTCTGTAAGTTGTTACTGAGATTCCTATTAGGAAAATCATGAGTTTAGTTTTATTATTCATTGAAATAGTTTTAGGATGAAATATAATCCAAGTTATTAAGAAAATAAATAATACTCTGAAAAAATAAAAGGTTAGTGGAGAGTAATACTGAAGAATTGATTTTGAGATAACAAGTTCTAATGCAAAAAGAAAACTTCCTGCTAGTGCTGCTAAAATATATTTATTGAAAACTAGGTGATGTTTTTTAATATGTGCACTAATTAGGGAAATGCTGGCGATTAATGATAGTCCTAAGATAGATAAGTTTTTTTCTGATTGATAAATATTAAAAAAGAAACTAAAAATAAATGCTATTAAAATTGTGAATAAAGGTTGCATTAATCTTATCGGTTCAAGTTCTGAGAGGTCTTCTCTTTTTAGAGAATAAATTAAAAATATATTTGCAAAAATTGAGATTATTATTATTGATAGGAAAATTAAAAGATTATTTAGTTTGATTGCTTCTGGATTCATGTCCCAGAAAAAATAAATAAAAGGAAGCATTACTAAGACAAGTGCAAGAAAAACATAAACAATAAAATTTTTAGTATTTATTTTATGTTTTCTTAAAACTTTTTTTTCTATTACTGCTGATGTTGCTTCAAATAAAGCTCCTAAAAATGGTAGATAATACATTTTACACTCTCTTTCTTTTTATTATTAAGAAATCAGAGTTTAAAAGGGTTAGTTAAAATTGAAAAATTATTTTTTGAGATATTGTTTTATATTTTTTGATTATTTATTTTTTAAAATATTTTTAATTTTTTGAGCTAAGGTTTTTGGTTTATGGTGAATTGGTTTGTGATGTATTATTTTATGAATGTTTATTGTAATGATACAAATGATAATATTAATAATTCAGAGAGTGTTAATTTTACTGTTGATGCAAGTGCTCCTGTTGTAAATTTATTAAGTCCTGCTGACTCTGTTTCATATACTTTAAATAGTCTTTTAATAGGATTTAGTTATAATGTAAGTGAGGCAAATGATGTTAATAATTGTAGTTTAATAATTAATGGAGCTGTGAGTGTTGTTAATAGTTCAATTAATAAAAGTGCTAGTTCTCTAAGTATTAGTCAGACTTTTGTTCCTGGAACTTATAATTGGAATATGAATTGCAGTGATGATATTGGAAATATTGGAAATATTGGAAATAGTAGTGTTAGAAGTTTTGTTATAAGTGCTCCTGCTGTTCCTGCTCCTGCTCTAGATACAGGTGGTTCGGAGGGTAGTGGAGGCGGTGGAGGTGGAGCATCTGCTATTGTAGTTTCAGAAATTATTGTAAATCCTAGTTTAATGGAGGTTTCTAGTGTTGTGAATGTTGTTAAGACAAGAGAGATAGAAGTTTATAATAATGGGAATTTAGATAAAAGCATTAGAATTAGTGTTAAAGAATTAAAAGATTTAATTGATATTTCAGAAGAAGAGCTTAATTTTAATTTAGGTCCTGGAGAAAAAAGAAAAATAAAAGTCAGGATAGTTTCTCCTGAAAAACCCGGAGTATATATTGGAAAGATTTTAATTAGCGGTAAGGAAGTTTTAGTTAGTTTAGAAGTAAGTTCAAAAGAGTTGTTGTTTGATGTTAGTATTGTAGTTCCTGAAGAGTTGAAGATTTTAGATATTGGTGATAGATTGGAGAGTCAGATAACTTTAATACCAATGGGTGAAGAGCCAAGATTAGATGTCACTTTGAATTATGAAATAAGGGATTTTGATGGCCAGACTTTTTTAATTGAAAGTGAGACATTGTTAGTTGAAGGGCAGAAAAGTTTTAAAAAAGAGTTTGCAACTCAGAACCTGCCTAAAGGTGATTATGTTTTGAGTTTAGAGTTAATTTATCTAAATGGTGTTGCTGTTTCAAGTTCTCATTTTAAGGTTCAGGAAAAAGGTTTGATAATGTTTGATTATAGAATTGTTTTATTAGGATTATTAGTATTATTTATTTTATTTTTGATTTTTATAATATTTTTAATAAAGAGAAAGCATAAGAAAAGAAAAACTGAAAAAAGGGACAGGGTAAAAATAAGATAAGAAGAGAAAAAATAAGGGAGAGGGTAAAAAATAGGGTTGGTTTTAGTTAATTATTTAAATAAAGACTTTGTTATATTATTATGGTAAAGAAAAAAATTAATAAAATTAATGAAATAAAGAAAAAGATAGTTAGAATTTTAAAGAAGAATAAAGTAGTGAAAGCTGGAATATTTGGGAGCTATGCACGAGGAGAAGAAAAGAAAAATAGTGATGTTGATATTTTGGTTGAGATAGATGACCCTGATATGAGTTTGCTTGGGTTTATTGCTTTAAAACATAAAATAGAAGATATGCTTAGAATGAAAGTAGATTTGGTTGAGTATGGAGCAATTAAGCCTTTGATTAAAGATAGAATATTAAATGAAGAGGTAAGGATACTATGAAAAGAGATATTATTTTGTTTATTAATGATATTATGGAAAGCATCAAAAATATAGAAGCATTTTCAAATAGTCTTACAAAAGAGAAATATGAAAAGGATAAGTTAAAACAAAGTGCAATTGAAAGGCAGCTTGGTATTATTGGTGAAGCTGTAAAAAATCTTCCAAATTCATTTAGGGATAAATATTCTCATGTTCCTTGGAAAGATATTGCTGGGTTTAGGGATATTTTGACTCATGCATATTTTGGATTAATTGATGAGAGGGTGTGGAGAATAATAAAAAAAGATCTTCCAATTCTTAAAAAAAATATTAGAGAAATTTTAGAAAAAGAGAAGACTGATGAAAATAATATGTTTATTAAGTCAGATGAGGATTATGTTGGTGGAAAACCAAGAATCGATGGGCATAGGATTTGGGTGTCTCATATTGTTATTGGTATTGAAGCTATGGGATTAGAAGAGTATATTGAAGATTATAGGCTTGGGGATGATTTAGATATTATGAATAAGATTAAAGAGGCTTTGAAATATTGTATGAATGAAAAATGTGTGAATGCAATTAAGTATTGTCAGGATTGCAGTAAAGATGAAAAAGGATGCGATGATTTATGGAAAGTTGCTAAGAAGTTATATGGGAAGTATTTTGTGAAGAGAGATAGAAAGTAATTATATCTTACTATCATAAAGTATTTTGTGTTTTATCCACAAAAGTGTGGGTTTGTTCAGCCAAAAACAATTTACAAATTTAATTATAACGACAAACATAAATATTTGAGCAATTTTATTTATGTTTCTCGAATATAATAAATGACTATATTGCTCAATTTATTAAGTCATTTGTTATAAATCAGAATTGATTTTGGGAGCAGAGCTAAAAAGTCAGTTGCTTGCGACTAATCACTGTCTAAATATAGTGGTTTATTTTTTTGTTCTGTATTATTATGAAAGATAAATTAGGAGATAAAATAAAAAAATTTGAATTTTATAAAAACTGTAAAATAAAGCCAAATGTTTATTTTGCAATTAGGCTTGATGGAAGAAATTTCTCTACTTTAGCTAAGGAGATGAAATATAAACAACCGTATGATGATGAATTTAAAAAAATAATGATTGCAGTTGCTAAAGGATTAATGAAAGAGTTTAGTGCAAAATTAGTTTATATTCAGAGCGACGAAATATCATTGATGTTTGATAAAAACTTGGATTTGTTTGATAGAAGAGTAGAAAAATTAGTTTCAACAACTGCTTCTTATGCAGGTTGTAAATTTAGTCAAGAAGCTCAATTAAAAGATGTTATTATGTTTGATAGCAGGGTAGTTGTTCTTCTTACAATGAAGCATGTTCTCGATTATCTTCAGTGGAGAAATATAGATGCTGTTCGCAATGCTTTAAATTCTTGGTGCTACTGGACATTGAGAAAAAAAGGAAAATCAAAAAAACAAGCTGAATTTGAATTAAAAGGAAAAAAGAAAGAATACAAAAATAAGCTTTTACTTGATTATGAAATTAATTTTGATGAAATTCCAATGTGGCAGATTAGAGGTATACTTCTTAGTTGGGAAAAATATACAAAACAAGGATTTAACCCTGTAACTAATAAAAAAGAGGGTGATTGATGCAAAAACGGACCAATAAAGCTTATAATTAAGCGAAACTACGACG
>CAYRKK010000051.1:0-7605 GCA_964424875.1 Candidatus Woesearchaeota archaeon | reverse complement strand
TTTCTGCCATTTTATTATTATAAGAAAGATATATTAGTTTATAATTGTTTTTGAAATTGGGCGAGATTAGTTCATAGTAATATTTAAAAGTAAAAGATTATTATTAAGAATATGAAAAAAAGAATGTTAAATGGAGAATTAATTGTATTTGGAGTTTTTGTTTTATTAATAGGTTTTTTGATATTGTTTGGAGATAATATTACTGGTTTTTCTGTGTATGAAGGAGAAGTTTTTGATGGCAAATTAAATATTGAGGTGGGAAATTCTTATGTTCCTGGAGAAACAATTGATTTTAGAGTTGTTCTTTATGATGATAATAATAATAAAATAAATGGAGAAGTTGGTTTTGAAATACAGAATTATTATACTGATGTTATGCAAGAAGGGGTTGTTGAAAGTGGGGAGAGTGTTAGTTTTGAATTACCTGAAAATGCTATAAGGGGGCATTGGGCTATTATTGCAAGATATAAGAGTTTAGAGAAAAAAGTTTTATTTAATGTTATGGAGTTAGAAAAGATTGATATAAAATTAGAAGGAGATAAATTAATTATAAGTAATATTGGGAATATTCATTATACAAAATCTATTCAGATTTCTATTGGAGAACATAAAGAAACTGCTCTTGTTCCTTTGGGTGTTGGAGAATCAAAAGAAATAAAATTAACAGGAGATGGGGTATATGATATTAGGGTTAGTGATGGTAGTGAAGAAAATGATTTGGTTTTTAAAGGAGTTAGTTTAACTGGAAATGTTGTTGGTTTGGAAAAAACATCTAGCAAAAGTTTTTTTAAAAAAAATCCTTTAATTAGTTTGTTTTTATCTGTGATTATTGTTGCAGGAGTTATTGTTGGGGTATTAAGGATGCGAAAAGAGGTAAATATTAAAAAATAAAATTGGAGATAAAGGAAAAAATAAGATTATTAATAAACAAATTGTATTAATTTGTAAAAAAGATTGGTTTAAATTATGGTAGAAAAAAGAGTTATTTTGAGGTATTTTTTAATAGTGATGATAGTTGGGGTTTTAGCTAGTATTTTAATTGTTTTAAGGGGAGGATTTACAGGTTTTGCTGTTTATCAGGATTCTATTGAAGGAGATTTTGATGAAGGAACTTATACAAATACAGAATGGAATGGAAGTGCTGTTGTTTTATCTGGCGAGAATCTTGCAGGAACTTATGCCTCTCAAATTTTTGATGCAGGGGATGATGCTAATTGGAATAATATTAGTTGGGAAAGTTTAATGCCAGATTTAGAATATTTCTATGCCTTTGATAATGATAAAGATATTTGGAGAAGTGCAGATGGAATTAGCTGGACAGAGATTAATAATGCTTATTTTTCATCTGATATTTATGGAATTACCTCTACTTCAAATGGGTTATTTATTGTAACTAAGGATAAAAGAGTTCACAAATCAATTGATAATGGGGCAAATTGGATTTTAGTTAATGATGCAGTTGATATTGCTGAAGAACCAAGAGGTATTACTTTTGTTGGAAATGATTTGTATGTTGTCGCAAAACAAAAACAGATATATAAATCAATTGATGATGGAGCAAGCTGGAGTTTAATTAAAAATGATTACACTGATAAAGATAATGCAAATCAATATGGGATTGGTTATGATGAAACCTATTTCTATGCCTTTGACAATGATAAAGATATTTGGAGAAGTGCAGATGGAATTAGCTGGACAGAGATTAATAATGCTTATTTTTCATCTGATATTTATGGAATTACCTCTACTTCAAATGGGTTATTTATTGTAACTAAGGATAAAAGAGTTCACAAATCAATTGATAATGGGGCAAATTGGATTTTAGTTAATGATGCAGTTGATATTGCTGAAGAACCAAGAGGTATTACTTTTGTTGGAAATGATTTGTATGTTGTCGCAAAACAAAAACAGATATATAAATCAATTGATGATGGAGCAAGCTGGAGTTTAATTAAAAATGATTACACTGATAAAGATAATGCAAATCAATATGGGATTGGGGTTGAGTCATTATCAACAAGTTTAGATTTACAAGTTAAAAGTTGTGATGATATTTTGTGTTCTGGAGAATCATGGACAGATATTACAGACACAAGTTCACAAAATTTAAGTATTAATGATAATAGATATTTTCAATATAAAGTAAGTTTTACAAGTCCTGATTCTTCTATAACCTCTGCTTTGAATAGTGTTAGTATTGATTACGATGTGTTAGATTCTATACCCCCTAACATCTCTTTTTCAAGTCAGACAACTTCCGAAGAAAATCATCTTGCTGATTCAATTTTTGTAGGGATTAATGTTTCTGATGAAAGCCAAATGTATAGTTTTATTAATTTTAACAATTCTCTTAACGCTTTTTATAAATTAAATGATACGGTTGTAACATTAAAAGATTATTCTGGAAATAATTATGATGGAACAATTAATGGAGCAAGTCCTATAAATGGGAAGTTTGGAAATGCTTTGAATTTTGATGGAGAAGATACTGTAGATTGCGCAGGGGCTGGGAATTTTGAAAGAACAGATAATTTTTCAGTTAGTGTTTGGGTGAAATCTGAACCTGATGAAGGAGGTATAATACAAAGATACGATGGGACAAAAGGATGGTCATTATTTACAACAGCAAGTGGAACATTAGTCTTAGATATAAAGCATGATGGGTCAAATTATATAAGAAGGAGAAGTGTTAATACTATTTCAGATACTACTTGGAAACATATGGTTTTTACTTATGATGGAACTTCAACTCTTGCAGGAACACATATTTATGTAAATGGAGAATTAGATGATTCTTCTAGTGGAAGTTCAGATACTTTAACTGATTCAATTTCTACAGGGACAAGTTGCAAAATAGGTATCTTGCATATTTATGGCAATTATCGTTGGATTGGAGATATGGATGAAGTTTTAATCTTTAATAGAGTTTTATCAACTGAGGAAATTTCTGCTTTGTATTCTGCAAGTTCATACTCTAATAATTTTACTAATTTAGAAGCTGGAGAATATAATTTTTACGCATACGCTCAAGATGTTCAGGGTAATGAAAATCAAACAGATGCAAAGGTAGTTACTTTAGTTGATAATGTTGCACCTTCAATAAGTATTATTTCTCCTCAAGATGGTGCAAGTTATGGTTATAATGAAAGTTTATCTTTAAACTTTACAATAACTGATGCTGATGATAATATTGATTCTTGTTGGTATAATCTTAATGCAGGAGGTAATATAACTATTGAAAATTGTGCAAATACAACAATTGATGTTCTAGAAGGAAGCAACACCTTAATTATTTATGTAAATGATTCTTTAGATGAAGAAGCAAGTGATAGTATTGGTTTTAGTGTTCAAATTGGAGCTCCTACAATTGTTTTGCATTATCCTATTGATGTTTATTTGAGTAATGGAAGTAATGTGGTGTTTAATTATACTCCTAGTGATATTGATTTAGATAGTTGTGGGTTATTGGGAGATTTTAATGGAGAGTATGGTGTTAATCAAACTGATGGTTCTGTTAGTAGTGGTGTTGTTAATAGTTTTAATTTAGAGTTAGAAGATAGAGAGTATTTGTGGAATATAAACTGTGTTGACGATGTTGGGAATTCTGCTGTTAATGGAAATAAAACCTTTTATGTAGATACTATTAGTCCTAATTTAAGGATTAGTGAACCTCAGGGAAGAAAAACAAGCAGAACAGGAATTGGTTTGCAATTTAGTGTTAGTGATGCTTCTCCTTTAAGTTGTTTTTATAATCTGACTTCATCTATTGGAACTTTAATAGTTAGTGATGTGGAAATTGAAAATTGTTTATCAACAAGTTTTGATGTTGCAAGTGATGGAAATTATATTATTTATTTAAGAGTTGAAGATTCTGCTGAAAATTCTATAATTGTTAATTCTAGTTTTAATGTTGAAAGTTCTAGTTCACCAAGTCCTCCCCCAAATGGTGGGAGTGGGGGTGGTGGGGGTGGGGGTGGAAGTTTAATTCAGACTAAGATAACAAAGATTGAAGTTTCAGAAATTGGCAATATTATTTCTCATGAAGGAGATAAAAAAACCTTATCTTTAAATACTAAAAATATTGGAACTAGTTTTTTAAATAATTGTAGATTATTGATTAGTGGAGAAATTAGTTCTTGGGTTTATGTAAGTCAGGTAGTGGGAATTGCTCCTGGTCAAAATATTGATTTTATATTTGATTTGAATATTCCTGAAAGTATAGAAGCTGGTGATTATTTTGGAGAACTTGGGGTAAGTTGTGATGAAATTAGTGAATCACAAGAAATTAAAATAATTATTCCTGGATTTAAGTTGATTGAAATAAAAGAAATAAAATATGAAGAACGAGGTTTGAATATAAGTTATGGTTTTGATAATTCTAATATTATTGGTGAAGAGGTTTCTGTTGAGATATGGGTTGTTGATGATGTTGGAGGAGAGATTAAGAGATATGTTGATAGTTTTTCAATAAATAGAGAAGGAGTTATTGAGAGAAATGTTATAATTGAGTTACCTGATGATTTTGTTGGAATATATTCTGTTTATTTTTCTCTTAGTTCTGATTTAAATAATTTTGTCAAGCAAAATGTTGTTTTAGGTAAATCACTTAGTACTGGTTTTGCTGTTTTCGATACAACAAGAGGAAAAATGATTGGATATGTTGTTTTTATTATAATTGTTTGTATTGGTGTTTTTTTTGCAATCAGGGGTCATGGTAAAAAAATTCATAGGTCTAAGAATAATTTCTTATTGGGCAAAAATAAAAAGAGCAGGGTTAAGAAAAAATAGGTTTAGGATTAAGGACAGTTTTAGATAATTTTATAAAGGAAATAATCGATTTCAAAGTGTATGCCTCCATAGCTCAGCCTGGATAGAGCGACGGCCTTCTAAGCCGCAGACCGAGGTTCAAATCCTCGTGGGGGCATGGTGCTATGCCCTGGATGGGCATTGCCAATAAAGAGTTCGAATCTTGAGTTGGGCATAGAATTGTGGAAAGTTCAAATCCCCAACGTGGACTTGAATGGATAATCTTTTAAATAAAAGAGCATTAATAATATTAAGATGAATAATCAACAAAAATCAATAAATGAATTTACCATGAAAGATTGGAAAAACCTAGGAATATATCTTATTCTATTAGGATTAATTATTATGTTTTTAGCAAAAGAGTGGATAATTGGGGGAGGCTTCTTTTTTGTTGAAATTATTTTTACAGCAATTTTTTAAGGACCAAAAATATTTAAGATATTAAAGAAGAAGAACTGGTAAAATGGAAGAAAATAATAGAGATAAAAAACTAAAAGGAATCGGAGGGGGGGCTCTTATTTTATGTTATCTTATTGATAATTGGATTTTTATGGGTAGCATTTAGTTTATATCCTTTGATTTTTTCTTTTTTCAATAATTCTCTAGCTGGTAAAATCGCAGTTATATTGGGAGTTATTGGCTTTATTTTAGGATTAAATTCTACTGTGTTGATATTTCAATATTCAAAAAAAGCAATCTTATGGAATGTTTATATGCTAATTTATAATATAATAGCTACTTCAATTATCCTCATAATTTTTAAAGGATTTGAAGGGATATTTCAAATTTTGATTGTGAGTTTAGTTAATTATGCTTGGATTCATTATTGGTTAGAATCTAAGAGGGTGACTAACACATTCATAGAGTAATCACATTCACAAAAAAGAGAGGAAAAAACAAGTAAATACTTGAAGTTTTTAACATTATCTAAAGGGTAAATCTCTTCTAGAGCATTGAAGAAAATTCAAATCCCATGTTGGGCATTGCCCAAAAAATTGCAAAATGCCATACTTAATAAGAGCATAATTTCACATTATTATCCAAAGAAACATATTCTTTATCCCTAATAATCCTGCATTGTTCTTTTTCTCAATATAGCTCTTTTTAGTTTTGGGGCTATGATTTCATGGGAGAACCTTTTTTTCAGAATTTCTAAATTTTGATTTGCCCACATTGTTTTTATTCTATCACTTTCAATAACTTTAATCATTTCTTTAATTGATTCAGGTGTTACTTCAAATTTGTTTAAAGAAACTACTTTGAATTTATATTTAGCAAGGTCTTTTATAAATACAGGATAAGTGTAAACAACTGGAATTAATCCTGCTGCTAAGACTTCTAATAGATTATTGCCAAACCCTTCAATTTCACTAAAGTAAGTGGTGATTCCTCCTAATTTTCTTATTATTATTGGAATTTCTTCAAATAAAATTTTAGTATTTTTGTGGTCTTCTGAAAAGATTAAAAAGAATTTATTTGTTTTGTATTTCTTTGAAAGTTTTTTGCTTAATTTTAAAAGTTCTTTTTTATAATTTCCTGTTTCATCTCCATGATATCCTGAAACTAAGAAAATCATTGCTTTTCTAATTTTTTTCTTTTTTAATTTTGAAAAAAGTTTATATGCATATTCTAGTGCAAAATCAATTCTTTTTCTTGGAACAATTCTTGTATGCTGCAAACAAAATTGAACATCATTAAGTTTGAGCCTGTTTTTCTTTAGTAATTCATTTATTTTAAATTCATTTAAAAATTTTTCTGTTCTTTCTGTGAATTTTTCATTTTCTAAATCTTCAATAGTGTTGATTGTTGTTGTTGTAGTGTTGTAAATAACAGTGTGATTATGAAGAAGGTAATTATAATATCCTGGGTTTCTTTTGTCAATTTCTAAAATATATTTTTGAGCACCTTCAAATTGAAGACTATTTATGAAAACTATATATTCTATATATTTTCCTGGAACTCCTTCAAGTAAATAATTTCTTATATCATGTGAAGGTTTTGAATATCTTTCTCTTTCAAGATGAGAATCATGCCACCATAAAATGTATTTTGGTGTTTTTCTTTTAGCCTGAATTTCATCTCTATAATATCTTGATAAAGCAATTGACATGATAAAATTTACTGGGTGAGAAGCATTATGTGCAATTATAACATCTATTTTTTTATTATTTATAAATTCTTTTATTTCTTGTTTTGCTTTCCATATTGCCTGTTCAATTTTTTCACTTAATGCTCCTCCAAAACCTTTATTAAAATGTTTATTTATTAATTGATTGGTTCTGTTTTTATGCCAGATTATATTTTTTTGTCTGATGTATGGGGAGGATGTTTTTGCTTTTCCAGTAAGATAATAAATATTTGATTTGGGTATGAGGAGATTATTTACCATAACTGATTCAACTTGTTTCATAACAATAGATACTCCGTCTGCAAAACCTACTTGAGAATGAATTATCCCATAATTTAATTTTGGAATATTTTTTTTTTTAAATCTTAGAGGATTTAATGTTAAGGGTTTTTGTTTTTTTGTTTGTTGTTGCATTTTATAGAATTTGATTTAATAGTTATATAAAATATGTTTTTGTTTATATATGTTTTGTGGTTTTTAAAAAGTTTTATAAGTTCAAATAAGTTTGAAGTTATGTGATATTTGATGTTTAATTAATAAAATATTTGAAACAACTAACTTTAAAAATGGAGATTTCTTATGAAAATTATTATAATGCACGGATGGCACAGAGGTACTGCGCTCGCCTGCAGAGCGAGTTTTCCTGGGTTCGATTCCCAGTCCGTGCTTTT
>CAYRKK010000050.1:0-7630 GCA_964424875.1 Candidatus Woesearchaeota archaeon | reverse complement strand
ATTTTGAAAAAATTAGCTAACTTTCTATTGAGGTTTTATTTGGGATGTAGCCAAAAAGAAAGAAACATTTAAAAAACATACTTTATCAAAGAAAATATGGAATATGAATTTTTAACTGAGGAATTAGAATCAAGTGTAAATGGATTAAGATTTCTTAATCATCTTATTCATAGAGATCACAATCAGACTCCATTAGTAAAACCGATAGCACAATTAGAAAGTTTGTATTCTGATATGCTTGAATTTAACAGAGGTATCTCTGATTATAATTCTCGTGTAGAAAGAGCAAATACTTTGTGTATGGAAAGTCAATATGATCATCCAGATGTAGTATCTTGGTTAGAGGAGAGTAAAACATTACATGAACAAAAAAAAGGATTTGCAAAAAGATTTAGGGAAGTTACTGGAGATTGTTTTATTAGATGTCTTGAAGGGATTAGTATAGCTCCTTATGTATCTGAGTATAAGAAATTAGTTTCTTTAACTTTTAATATTGCAAGATATCTTAATCAAGAAGTTTCACATAATCTTCCAGAAAGTGGTGTAGTTCAAGCAGATGAAAGAGCATTTGCTCAAATGAGACAAAAGATTAAAGAGACTGGCAGATTCTGATAAATTCTTTCATGCACGAAGCAGGAGGTGGGGTTCTCTCTGAATAGTTCTTAAAATAACTAAGTGAAAATTCACAGAGTTTCTAATTCTCTGTAGTTAAAGTGAAAATTACTGGGGGAGAAGTTTATCTCTAAATAATTTAAAATACTAATCCATCTGAATCTATATCCAAAGGATTTTCTCTAGAGTTCCCATCTAAAAACATACAGATATTTAAATATTTTTTAGCTCCTTTTTCTGTTAAGGCGATTATTTTCTCTCTTTTATCATCAAGACTCTGTTCTCTTTCAATAAATCCTTTAATCTCTAATCCCTTTAATCTTCCAGATACTGTAACAGGAGCTTCTCCAAAAATCTTACCTAAGGTTGAAGGATTTATATCTATATCTTGATAAGAACCTAAACAAAGTAAATAATCAGCATCCTTTTTATCAATCTTTCCTTTAACAGGCCCAATACTGTTCCATCTAGTATATTCAATATATAGTCTAGCATTTGCTTTAGCTCTTTCAATTCTTGTATCCTCGTTTGAATCTTCCATATTAAAGTTTCTCAGAATTATATCTGAGGTCATTATCGCCTCAGAATATATGATATGTTATATGTTTTTAAACCTTTCTTCTCTTTCATTTTAAAGAACTGAAGTCCTAGCTTACTACTACTAATTTTCTGTTGGGCAGGGAGATTTTACAATATAACTATTATCTAATCCAAAAGAAAATTAAAAATTTCCATAACCTTAAATTTAACCTATTCTTTTTCTTAATCCATTCCAGGAGGATACATCCCACCACCACCCATTGGAGGCATTCCACCAGGACTTCTTCCACCACTACCACCTTTAGAAGCTAAAACATCATCAATCCTTAAAATCATAACAGCAACTTCTGTTGCAGATGAAATAGCCTGCATCTTAATTCTAAAAGGCTCTATAATTCCTTCTATTAAAGAGTCTTCAATTCGATTATTAAGAATATTAATTCCAACATTTTTTTCACCATTATCATGCCTTGATTTTAATTCAGTCAAAATATCAATTGGGTCTAAACCTGCATTTTCAGCTAAAGTAGAGGGAATAAACTCTAATGCGTTTGCAAATTCTTGAACAGCTAATTGTTCTCTTCCTGATAAGGTATTTGAAAACTCCCGAAGTTTTTTGCTTAATTCCATTTCAATAGCACCTGCACCAGCAACAACTTTTTTATCTTTAATAACTGCAGCAACATCTCCTAAACCATCTTTTAATGCTCTTTCCATTTCATCCATAACATGGTCAGAACCTCCATGAATTAAAATAGTAATAGCTTTTGGATCTCTACATCTTTGAACATAAGTAAAAGATTCATCACCATGTTTTTTCTCTTCAACAATTTCAGCTTCTCCTAATTCACTTTCTATTAATTCATTTAAATTACTTATAATTTTTCCACCTGTAGCTCTTGCTAAATTTTCCATATCTGATTTAGCAACTCTTCTGCAAGCATAAATTCTTTCTTTAGCTAAATAATACTGAACAACATCATCAATACCTTTTTGACAAAAAATAACATTAGCTCCTGAAGATTTTATTTTTTCAACTATTTGTTTTAACATTCTATCTTCTCTATCCATAAAATCCTGCAGTTGATTAGGGCTAGTAACTGAAATCTTAGCTTCATCTGGATTTTTAATTTCCAAAGCATCAGCAACCAAAGCAATTCGTGCATTATTAATCTTTAAAGGCATATCAATATTAACTTTTTCTTTATCAATAACCACGCCTTTAATTAATTCGGTATTTTCAATTCCATTGCTTTTATTCTTAACAATTTTTATACTTCCTATATCTACTTTTTCATTTTCCTGAACTTGCTTAACTGCTTCAACAATAATATCTGAAAATTTTTCTTTAAAAGTTTCAGCACCTTTGCCATTCATTGCAGTCATAGCAATATTTTTTAAAACATCTTCCCTATCTTCAAAATCAATGCTTAATCCTTGTAAAAATTCTTTTGATTTTTCAGAAGCAATATTATAACCCTTAGTTATGACAGTAGGATGTATTTTTTTATCAAGCAAATGCTCTGCATTTTCTAGTAATTTCCCAGCTAACATAACAGCAGTAGTAGTGCCATCACCAACTTCATCTTCTTGAGTTTTAGAAATTTCAACCATCATTTTTGCAGCAGGATGTTCAATATCCATTTTTTCTAAAATAGTAACTCCATCATTTGTAATTGTAATATCACCAACACCATCAACAAGCATCTTATCCATTCCTTTTGGCCCCAAAGTAGTCTTAACAGCATCACTAACTAATTTAGCAGCAAGAATATTATTTCTTTGAGCATCTTTACCCATTGTTCTTTCAGTACTTTCAGGTAATATAAATATTGGTTGTTTGTCTGACATGAGTAAGTTAAAAAAAAATGGTTTAAAAACATTCTCCAAAATCAATATATATGCTGGGATGTATATTTTAAATAATATTTAGTATAATTAATACAAAATGTTTTTAAACTTCTTATTAGCTATTATGAAAATGCCCATAAAAATTGACTTAGATAAAATTGGAATAAGAACATTACCTGATATTCAAGGAAGAACAGAATTTTATAAATCTTCAGAAAATGGGGGAATGATAATTGCATTAAAAGATTGTTTATCTTAGGGCTATGAACCTCAAAGTTCATTAGATATTGCTGAGGATAGAATACCATCAGAACCTAATTCAAGAATTTAGAAAAGTTCATAGGATTCTACTAGCTTAAAACTTTTTGGAAAATATATGGGAAAAAGTTATTTTGTTTATGCCCATAAAATTTATACTTCTTTATTAAACCCCAACAATTTAACAAATGCACTTTTAAATACTAGATACGAGGCAGTTCCTTTTCCAGATTATGAATTTATAACCTTACTAAATAAAAATGGAAAATCAAATAAAGGTCCACAAGGTATAAGAAAATTAGTTTTAGTTGTTGATGCTGATGAAGCTAACAAATGGCCTGACGGAACTTATGGAATAAATAAACCAACTACTTGGCATGAAAAAAAATATATGGGAGAAATTTCTGGATCAGAAATGATAGCAATTAATCGTCCAGCTTTAATTGAATCTTTTGGTTGTAAAAAAAGAGTTACTGGATATTTAAAAAAACAAAAAGAAGTTTTAGAAAAAAAAGGAAGAGCACCTTGGATTTATATTTATAATCAAGAAGATTTTGATATAATTAATGAACAACCTTATGCGCGTTTTTTAGTTCTAGGAGATAACTTGATTATCACTAATGACATTACAAATAGAAACATAAGAATTCTTGGAAAATATCCTAAAATTTTTTAATATATAAATCAAAAACTCTTTTTATTTTTCTAAATTATCTTTTTTTATTTATATTCTTTTAAACATCTTCTCAACAACAACAAACTATAAAAATTCTAGAATCTTATATAAAACATGCAAGATGACATAAAAATTGGAATCAAAGTAGGAGATGTTATGATAAGAAATTTTATCTCTGCAAAACCAAGTATTTCAGTTTTAGCTGCTGTTAATTTAATGGTTAAAAAAAGAATAGGAAGCTTGATTCTTCAAGAAAAAGGAATTTTAAAGGGGATATTAACTGAAAAAGATATAATGTGGGCATTAAGTAAAAAAAGAGACTTGTCAGATATAAAAGCAATTGATATATGCACAAGAAAAATCACAACAATCAGACCTTCTGCAGATATTTATACTGCTGTTAAAGTAATGAAAAAAACAAAATTCAGAAGACTTCCAGTAACTATTAAAAAAAAGGTTATTGGTTATCTTACTCTTAAAGATATTTTAAAAATACAACCAGAATTATTTGAAATTGCAAGACAAGGATATGAACAACATGAAGTAGGTAATTTAATTAAAGAGGGAATTTGTGAAGAATGTGAAAGATTTGATCTTCTTTATAAAAAAGATGATAAATTAGTTTGTGGAGTATGTAAGGATAAATTGTAATGAAAAATAATTTCCACTCTCTCAAACTTTTTTCTTTTTAACATAAATTTTTATAATCTTTATTTCTATTTAGTTATATGAAAAAAGGAAGAACAGCAATCTTTATTGATGGAAGTAATCTCTACAATAATCTAAAAAGATACAAAATTAAAACTAGCTTTGAAAATCTTATAAGAAGGTTAGAAACTAAAAGAAAAGTTGTAAGTATTTACTATTATGCTGCATTATTAGACAAAGAGTATAATGAAGAAAGATTTGAAAAACATAATGAGTTCCTCGAAAAAATTAAACTTATTCCTAATCTTCATGTTGTTTTATGCAATCTAAGGAAAACAAATTTAAAGGATGGTTCTATTGAATTTTCTATCAAAGGAGATGATGTTTATTTAGCAACAGATTTAATTAAAGGATCTTTTAAGGATGAATATGATGTAGCAATTATTGTTTCAGGTGACGAGGATTTTATTCCTGCAATCAAAGTTGTTCAAGAAAATAATAAAAAAGTCATAAATGCCTTTTTCCCAAAAAGTTCATCATATTTACTAAGAAATTGCTATGATGGTTCAATTAATCTTAAGAAAGCATTAACAAAAAAAGAAGTCCTAATATAAAAACATACTAGGACAGTTATTAATATTATTATGATTTTGAACTTTAAAAAACCTTCGGTTTTCCTTCGCAACACTGCACTAAAATTTAGTCTTAACAGAAATTTCAACATCTCCACCCCTAAAAATATTAATCATTATCATTAATGACCAAACAAAAATATTTAAATACACTCTTTCTTTTAATATTATATAAAGAATTTTAAAAAAATAGGAATTCAAAATTATATATAAAAAGAGTTGAATAAACATGGTAGAAAAAGATAAAATTTTCAGGGGTAAAATTAAGCAAAAAGGAATTTTTAATTTTAAAGATTTTTATCAATTTTTATATAGTTATTTAATGGATGAGAATTATGATGTTTTTGAAACAAAATATACTGAAAAAATTGAAGGAGATATAAAAAATGTTGAAATTAAATGGACAGCAACAAGAGAAATTTCTGATTATTTTAAAAATGAAATTACACTGCATTGGATAATTCTTGGAATGAAAAAAGTAAAAGTAAAAAAAGAAGGTAAGGAAATCACAATGGATTCAGGAACTCCTGAAATTAAGTTTGAAGCATATTTGCAAAAAGACTGGGAAAACCGATGGGAAAATAATGCATTTTGGAAATTTCTAAGAGGACTTTATGACAGATATATAATTAAAACAAGAATAAGTGATTATGAAATAAAACTTTTTGAAGAAGTCAATGAAGTAATTTCTCAAACAAAATCTTTTTTAGCAATTGAAGGACAACATGGGGTTTAGAGTTTTTTTGTTGTAAACCATTTATCAAATTATTTCTTATAATAGAATAATACTTATTCACAACTAGCAATAAGAGGACTAATATACTCTACCTTTCTTAATGGAGGCAGTAGCTGTAATATTTGTTTAGAACCTGTTTATTTATTTTTTTAATACTTGCATCATAGGTTTAATTGCCAAAACTAAAGAAGCAACTAAAAACCAAGCCCAGTGAGTATTAATTGCCCAATTAGCAAATCCACCCCAAATAGACACTAAAAACAATGTGGCACTTAAAACAGATAGTTTCGTTAAACTTATATCCCAAAATCCTAAATTTTTAAAATTCATTTTTTTACCTCCTTATAATTAATAACATTTTTTAGTATATAATCTTTTCTAAAAAATGGTCGATACAGGAATCGGACTTATGCCTTCTCGGTATAAACTAATTGACCATAAAAGTTACCTTTTTTAATAGCATTTTTATCATAGGCTTTATTACACTGGTTTTTAGCCCATTTATTTCTTTTTGTTCTTCTTTCTAAAGTAACCTTGAATTAAATAACCGATAAAACAAAATATCAATCCACTTACTAATGAACTAATAATTACTATTCCTGCGAAATCCTCATTAGGGTAAATTTTAGACACTATCCCAATCCAGACAAGAGCAACTATCACACCAAAAATAAATCCAATAGATACCCCTTTTTGATTCTTACCAAAAATCTTTTCTTTAAACATAACATAATAAAATACCCTCTTGATTAACCAATACACTAAACATAAAACTCCTGCCCAAAAGAAACCTGCCATTTCTACATCACCCTCCAATATACCTACAATAATTAAGAAAAGGGAAAACACTACTAAAGAACCGAAGTAAATTAATTGAATTAATTTAGAATACCATTTTTTGTGAAATGTTTCTTTTTTCATTTTAACATAAAAACCTCTTCTATATATTGAAGCTTCAAGGCTTTTTTAATTTTATGAGCTAATTCCAAAGAAGGATTATATCTCCCTTGTTCTAAAGCATTTATAGTCTGTCTAGTTACTTCTACTTTGTTTGCTAAATCTTCTTGCGTCATACTTAATTTTTTTCGATATTCCTTTATTTTTGTTTTCATATTATTAGCTATACTTCAGGAGTATCTTATAAGAAATTACATAAACTAAAATTATTCCACAAACAAAATAACTCATAAAGTAAGAATAAGGAATTGTAATAGGTTTAATCCCATCTGATACCATTACTATAAAAGATACAAGTATAATTGCTAAGAATGTAAGCCTTCCTGCTTTTGAAGCAATAATTTGCATTCTTTCATCAACTATTCTTTTTTTATTTGAGATAAGCTGTAATGTGATTATTGCTAACATAATAAAACCAACATAAATAAGCCATGTCCCAACTGATGAAAAACCCAAGAATTCATTTCCAATATTATAATGCAAAATTAATAGTCCTGCTACGATTAATACAATAGCAAAACTATATCTCCAAGTTAGTTGTTTTTTATTTTTAGTTATCATAAAATGTAATATATTTTTGACTATTTAAATGTTTCGATTTTGTAAGAAATATATTACAATTAAAAATTAGTGTTTATTTATTATCTTATTTTTTATGATAAAATATGGGCCATGGAAGGATCGAACTTCCGAATCCTCGGTGTAAACGAGGTGGTTTAC
>CAYRKK010000049.1:0-7660 GCA_964424875.1 Candidatus Woesearchaeota archaeon | reverse complement strand
TTTTCAAAACCCATAATCTTCAAAATCATATTTATACTTATGTTTATCTTCTTTATCAGAATCCTCATCAGGATTATAAACTCCGATATCTTCAAATGTTTCTGTATTTGAACTTGTTTTCTCTTCAAATTGATTGGAGTTTGAACTTACTTCTTCTTCACTTTTTTCATTATCATTATTAATAATTTCTTCTTCACTTTCTACATCTTCTTCTCTCCCACTTCCTTCACTTTCTCTTACATCATCCTCGCCCCCACTTTCTTCACTATCATTTTCTTTTATCTCTTTATCATCAATATCCCTACTAATATTTTCACTATCCTCATCAACTCTCTCACCACTAACTTCAATATTATCTTCTATCCTTTTATTTTCTTCAACTCTTTCTAAATTATCTTCTTTAACTTGTTCTTGAATCTCTTCAGCTTTATCTTCAATTCTTTCAAGACTACCCATAGGCTCAATAGTCCCTATATTTTCTTTAAACTCTTCAACATCAATTCCTTGTCTTTCAGCAGAAATTTCTATTTTTTCTTTATTTAAATATTCTGAATTATCTTGTTCATTTTTATTTTGTTCTTTTCTCTCTTCAACCCTTTCTTCATCTCTCTTTCTAACCTCTTGATTATTATTTCCTTGATATTTAATTTCTTTATTTTCTTCTTTATCTTTCCTATCCTCATTGCTCTCAAAACCTAATTCAGCTTTTTTACCCCAGTCTTTATTTTCACCATCTTCTTTTTTACTCTCTTCTCTTTCTTGATTTTCATTTTCATTTTTGATTTGATTTTCTCTTCTTTCTTTTTTAAGCTTTTTCCATTTTTTGAATTTCTCCCATTTCTTTTTTCTTTTAAGTTCTTTTTTTTCATCTTGGTTTTCAAATCTTCTTTTCTTATCCACACCTCTCCTATCATTATCTCTAAATCCATCCTGCCTTTCTCTTTCTTTATTGCTATTATCCCTATCCACACTCCTCTCATCATTATCTCTAAATCCATCCTGCCTTTCTCTTCTATCATCATCTCTGTCTCTTGGATATTCCTTTTTTTCCCTATCATCTCTAGACTCACCATACCTCTCCCTATCCTGATTAATATTTTCATTAGTTTTATTTAATTTCTTTTCTTTTTC
Organism: Candidatus Woesearchaeota archaeon; assembly: GCA_964424875.1. Lineage (GTDB taxonomy): Archaea > Nanobdellota > Nanobdellia > Pacearchaeales > GW2011-AR1 > ARS1285. The sequence continues at coordinate 6,529 of CAYRKK010000049.1, read as the reverse complement.
CTCTTCTTCTTTTCTTAACCTTTCCTCATTTCTCAATCTCTCTTTTTCTTTTCTTTCATTTTCCTCTTCTTCTTCTTTCAATCTCTCTATTTCTTTCTTCTCTTCCTCTTTAACCCTTTCAATCTCTTTCATCTCTTCCTCTCTCTTTCTCTTTTCTTCTTCCTTAAACCTCTCAATCTCTTTCATCTCTTCCTCTTTCTTTTTAGTCCATTCATCTTCAAGAGATTTAATTAAAACAGAAATATCATAAGCAGCATCTGCATTTACAGAAATACTATTAATCCCTTTTCTAAACAAAAACTCAACCATTTCTTTTTTCGAACCAGCCTGTCCGCAAATACTTGTCTCAACTTTTTTCCTTCTGCAAATACTAATAACTCTTTTAATCTGAAAAAATATAGCAGGATGCAATTCATTATACAAATACTGAACATCTTCATTACCTCTATCAACTCCTAAACTAAACTGAGTTAAATCATTAGTTCCAAATGAAACAAAATCAACTTCATCTGCAATATCTTCAATAATCTGAACAGCAGCCGGAGTTTCAATCATAACACCAAAATCCATATTTGAAGTCTTAACCTCATTAAAATATTTTTTAGCTTCTTTAACTTCTTCAATTGAAATAACTTGTGGAAACATCACACCAAATTTTTTATCAGGATTTGCAGAAGCAACTTCTTTAATAGCATTTAATTCTGCTTTTAAAATTTCAGGATATTTTAAACTAAATCTAATACCATGAAAACCAAGCATTGGATTAATCTCTCTTTCAGGAGCACCTTTTAAAGAACTAAATTCATCTGTTCTAATATCAGAGGCTCTTATCCAAACTAAATTAAAATACCCAGCAATCTTTTCAAGACCTTTTGCTAATATCTTACTATACTCCTCTAATTTTTTTTCTTTTTTATATAAAAGGGGATGCTTACCATTACTTGCAATAATTCCTTCTAATCTAAGTAAACCAACAGAATCAAGTCCAGACTCAGCAGCTCGAGAAGCAAAATCAGGCAAGTCTAAAATAACTTTTAATTTAATTCGATTAGTTTCAACAGCTTTTTTAATTTCAGCAACACTTGCTTCAGCAACCTCTCCTTCATAGACTTTTCCATTAAATCCATCAATAGTTATTTTCATTCCATCTTTTAAAACAGAAGTTGCTTCACCTGTTCCAACAATAGCAGGTATTCCCATTTCTCTGCTGACAATTGCAGCATGTGAAGTCATACCTCCTTCATCAGTAACAATAGCAGCAGACCTTTGCATAGCAACAACCATATCAGGATTAGTCATCTCAGTAACCAAAACCTCTCCTTTTTTAATTTTAGATAAATCCTCCATACTTTTAATAATCCTAACAACACCAACTCCAATTCCAGGACTTGCACCAGAACCTTCTAAAAGAACATTTCCAGATAAAATTTTTCCTTTTTGTTTTTCACCTCCTAAAGTTGTAATAGGCCTTGATTGCAGAATATAAATCTCTTTTCCTTCAATTGCAAATTCAATATCCTGAGGTTTTTTATAATGCTCTTCTAATTTAATTGCATAATCAGCAATTTCCAAAACCTCTGCATTAGTCAAAACTTGTGTCTTGCTTTTTTCAGGACTTAATTTAATAGTTTCATTTTCACCACTTCCTGTTCTAACAATAGCTATTTTTTTATCAGCAACCTTGCCTTCTTCAATTTTTAATTCTCTTGAAACAAGATAATGGTCTGGTTTTATTTTACCTCCAACAATTCCTTCACCTAATCCAAAAACAGCTTCAATAGCAACATTATCATCTAAATTAACAGGGTCTTTTGAAAAAACAACTCCTGATTTTTCAGAATCAACCATCTTCTGGACAACAGCGGCAAGCAATACTCCTTTTTCCTCAAAACCTTTTTTCTTTCTATAATAAATTGCTCTTGGTGTATAAAGTGAAGAAAAACATTTCTTAACTTTTTCAATTAACTGCCCCTCTCCTTTGACATTTAAAAAACTCTCTTGCTGTCCTGCAAAACTTGCATCAACCAAATCTTCTGCAGTTGCAGAACTTCTAACAGAAACAAAAGCAGGTTCTTGAGCATTTTTTAAAATAGTTAAAGCATCTTCAGAAATCCCAAGTTCATCAATTTTTTCAGTTCCTAAAATATGATAAGATTCTAAAATTTCTGATTTTAATTCATTAGAAATATTCTGAGCTTCAATAAGTTTTCTTATTTCCTTAGAAGCTTTGGTTAATTCTTCTGTATCATCAACATCAAGTTCATTTAAAATATCATGAATCTTTTCTTTTAAACCAGCATCTTTAATAAATTTTCCAAAGGCTTGAGCAGTTATAACAAATCCAGGTGGAACAGGAAATTTATTATTAAACATTTCACCTAATGAAGCACCCTTGCCTCCAGCAGATTGAACATCTTTATTATTTAATTCAGAAAACCATTTTATAGAATCAAGATTATCTATTGAATTATCTGAATCTTCATTAGAACCATAAGAACCATTTACATTATCTTTATTTTCCCTCTTAACAATATCAGCTCCATAAACTCCAGAATCAAGAGCTCCAGAATCATCTCCCTCAACAGAATCATTCTCCACTTCAGAGTTATCTCTTTTAAATCCACCAACCTCTGCTTTTTTATCTTCAAATAAACCAAATCCTATTTCAAATTTTTGAGCATTTGTTAATTTTTCATTAAAAGATTTTTCAAGAGATGTTTTAATATTCACTGGTTTTTGCTCATCACCATTTGTATTTATATTTGCAATAGCATCTTGAATAAGAAAGTCCATTGGACCTTTCATCTCTTTTTCTTCTTTCATTATATAAGATAATTCAGTTATTATTTAAACTTTGTGGGATTAGAGTAAAATAATCCCAAAATATATAAACTAAAAATTCTTTACTACTTTAATTAAACACTTTCTAAAAAATGAAAACCAAATCAAGAATCAGAACAAGAATTAGTTCAGTTCAACATCCATGCTCAAGAAAATACCTAGTACACTTGCTAGTGCTTATTGTGATTTTTTTAATTATACAACTTAGCTTTGTAATAATCTTATGGCAAAAATCATCTCAAATATCAAATAACCTTGAATTTTATCAAACAGAGCTAAACAGAAAAATAGACCTAAATAATGCTGAAACTCAAAATAAAATAAATGAATTAACAGATAGTTTAATTGAAATTGATGATTCTCTTGAAATGGAATTAAGTGCTATAAAAGCAAAAACATCTTCAGATTTTTCAGGAATAATAAAACAAACAGTGAACTCTGTTGTTAGTATAAAAACAAATATTGCTCAAGGAACAGGATTTATTATTTCATCTGATGGTTATGTAATTACAAATGCTCATGTTTTAGCAGGAGCGAAATTTGCAAATGCAATAACTTCAGATAAAGAAACAAAATCAATGGTTTTAGTTGGTTATAATATTGACTTGGATTTAGCTTTATTAAAAATACAAGGAGATTATTCTTATTTAGAATTTGAAGATTCTGGTAATACTGAGATAGGAGAAAAAGTTATTGCAATTGGAAATCCTCTTGGGCTGTCTTTTTCTGTTTCAGAAGGGATTATTTCAGCAACAGATAGATTAGGTGCAAACAATATTCCAGCATACATACAAACAGATGCTGCTTTAAATCCTGGAAATTCAGGAGGTCCTTTAATAAATACAGATGGAAAAGTAGTTGGAATAAATAATTTCAAGATAATGGGAGAAAATCTAGGTTTTGCACTTGAAAGTGATTATATAGTTGCAGGTGTAAATGGAATTGCATCTCAGATTCTTAATCAGAGTATTTTGTGATGAAATTCAAATTGATAATAAAAATAAGTAATAAGCTCTTCTTCTTCAACAAAATTCTCTAAACAAACCTGTTCTTCTTAACCTTAACTTAAATGTAAAAGATTTTCTAAGTTCAATACAATATATTACTTTAAATTCATTAAAAAAATAAAAAAGAAATAGGATTTTAAAAATAAATTAAATTTTTATAAAATTAACAACCGAGTTATTATTCTCCGTTTTCATCATCAGATTCTTCTGCTTTAGGTTCTTCTGTTTCTTCAGCAGCAGGTTCTTCTGTTTCTTCAGTTGTTTCTTCAGTTTCGTTTTCTTCCATTTTAACCTCCCTTATCAATACTTTTTTAAACAAAAAAACACTTTTAAAGATTTAGGTTGTTTTAAAAGTAGTAAAAAAAGATTAATTTTATAAACATATTAAATATTTTATATAAAATGGTATTTAGAACAAGACAAACATTTAATTATCTATTAGCTAGCCATGATTTTAAAAAGACTTTTGATGATAAAGTTTTTTATAATGGAAATAGTGAAGGAGAAGGAGTTATTCAAAGCAAAGAAAGAGGAGAAATTAAACCAGCTGGAAAATATGGGCAAATAGTTTTTGCAATAGCAGGGTTATCAAGCCCCATGTGGGGAGCTCAAAAATCCTCCCTTAAACCAGGAAAGATTCCAAAATTAGCTATTGAGTTAAGCAGAGTAATTAAAGAGATACAAAGATATGAAAATGGAAAAGGTAATGAAAAAGTAGATGTAGATTGTTATCATGTTCCAAAAAGTAGTCATGGAATAGGTTATGGATTAGTTTCTTTATGTTCTGAAGGTCAATTACAAGAATTTGAGCGAAGATTAGTGGAAAGAAGAAAGCAAATAAGAAAAGAAGAAACAGATCTTGCAGATGCACTAAAATTTGCTGAAGCAAGATATGGCCACACAATATTATGGTTAGAACAAATAGGCATAACTGCAACATATGAGCAAGCAATAGCTAATCCCAAAGAGGAAGAAAGATTAAGAATAAGTTTTTTAATGAACATATAAAAAACCTTATATTTATATCAAACAAAACACTTACTATTTTTCAAAAATATAAACAAAATATAATTTTCAAGAATTTTTTATCTAAACTTCCTTTTATTAAAACCCCTATTATTTTGAGAATTCTTATTATCAAATCTTCCATCCCTCTGGCCATCAGAAGATCTATTTGAATCATTAGAAAACCTTCTATCTCCTCGATCATTAGAATATCTATTTTGATTCCCAAAAGATTTACTTGAATTACTTGAATATCTACCCGAATTATTAGAATATCTATTTGAATTACCAGAATCTCTATTCTGACCATTATTTCTTCTATATGTTCTTTCACTTCTTTTTTCAGGCATCCATCTTATTCTTGCTCTTTTTATAAATGGAGGAGTTTTTTGAATTATTTTAAATTCTCCCGCCATTAGATTTTGAAAATTTTCATAATTTCTGCTTGTTAAAAGATTGATTACTTTTCCATCTTTTCCTGCTCTTGCTGTTCTTCCTATTCTATGAATATACTCTTCTTTACTAGGGGGTATGTCATAATTATAAATATGGCTTACTCCTTTAATATCTAATCCTCTTGCTGCAACATCTGTAGCTATAAGTACTTGGATTTCTTTTGAATAAAAGCTTTTAAGTATTCTTGTTCTTTTTTCTTGACTAAATCCTCCATGTATTGGAAGAGATTCTATACCCATAAATTTTAAGTTATTAGCAACAAAGTCAACATTTTTCCTTGTATTACAGAATATTATTGCAAGCTTTGATTTTTCATTTTCTAAAAGATGTTTTAATAAAGAATATTTTAAATTATCTTCAATATCATAATATACTTGTTCAAGTTTTGCTGGATCTACATTAGGTTCTGCTAAAATTTCCATAGGATTTTTCATATATCTTTGGGCAAGGAGAATAATATCTTGGGAAATTGTTGCAGAAAAAAGCATTGTTTGTCTTTTATTGGGACAGTTTGAAATTATTTTTTCAACATCATCCCTAAACCCCATATCAAGCATTCTATCTGCTTCATCAAGAACTAATGTGTTAACTAAAGAAAGGTCAATTGAATTTCGATTAATATGATCAAGAATTCTTCCAGGTGTTCCTACAACAATTTCTGCTGAGGTTAATCTTCTTATTTGATCTGTTATAGAGACTCCCCCATATACTGAAATAACATTTAAATCTTTATTTTGCGAGAAATCTGAAATTTCATTTGCAACTTGTTCTGCTAATTCTCTTGTTGGAGTAAGAACAAGTCCTTGAATACCATAATCTTTTTTTATATTTTTAATTAAACCTGCTGCAAATGCAAGTGTTTTTCCAGAGCCTGTTGAAGCTCCTGCTATAACATCATTTTCTTTTAAAATCTCTGGTATAGATTTTTCCTGTATTTCTGTAGGAACTCTAAATCCTCTATCACTTATTGACTTCAAAATAGGATTATTTATTCCTAATAGTTTTGTAAATTGTTCCATGTTCAAATTCTTTTAATAATCAGTTAACATAAGTTAACAATCGAGAAATAGTATAATATTTCTCTAACAAATTATAATAATTTGATATGTTTTTATTTTATATAATTAATTTGTAAAAAACTAGGTTTATAAATGTTCTTGTTTGAACAGCTCCATCCCAAATTAATTGAACTCAATTAATTTATTATTTCTAATAATAAA
>CAYRKK010000048.1:0-7694 GCA_964424875.1 Candidatus Woesearchaeota archaeon | reverse complement strand
AGCAAAACTTTTTTTTGTTGAAGATTGAAATTTATGTCTTTCCGGACAGCGCCGATATTTAAATACTTTTAAATAGAATGGATTTTAAGTCCACTTGTTTAATTCAGAAGAGATTGAAATTTGAGCAAAAGTTTTTCTCAGAAAATTTTGATAAAATTTAAAAGTATACTTGTTTTTTGATAAATAATATTTAGGGTTAAATGGAATCAAAAATTAAAAGTGTAGATGTAATGTTAGAGTATTTTAGAAAAAAACTAGAGAGACTATATATTTTTACTAAAAGGAACCAATTATTATTAATTCTTTTCTTGCTATCTGGTTTTTATTTTGTTTTTCAGCATTTAATTATTGTTTCATGGGACTTCTCAGCATATGTGCTAAATGCTAGATATATGTTTTATGGAGGAGACTATTTTGAACTTTATAGAGCTCCCTTAACATATATTTTATTATCTCCTTTATTAATTTTTAAAAAATTAGGAGAAGTAATATACATAATTCTAGTTTTGATTTTATTCTTGTATGCCAATATAAAATTATCTGATGCTCTATTTAAAGATAACAGTAAAATTTCAAGAGAAAATATCAGATATATTTTTTATTTTTTTAGTTTAAGTGGTTTTGTATTCTTATATGGGTTTTCAACAGGATCTGAATTATTAAACCTTGCATTTATTGAATTATTTTTAGCTCTTCTAATATCTGGAAGAGTTTCTGGACACTTCCTTGGTTTGGCGTTTTTATCAAGATACAATTCCTTGATTTTTTTCCCAATGATATTTCTTTATAAGAGTCCTAAAAAAATTATAAAAAATATATTATATTTTCTAACAATTATTTTCCCATGGTTTTTCTATAATTTTTTATTTCATGATAATTGGTTTGCAAGTTTTATAGATTCTTATACTCTAAATATACACTTAAGGGATTATCTTTTTCAGGAATTTAATTTATACCTCTTACTTCCATTAGTGAACTGGTTCTCTATCTTTTTTGTTGTTGGGGCAATCTATTCTTTATTCCTTTTGTTTAAAGTATCAAAAACAGCAAATAATAAATCTAAATTCAAAATAATTGTATTTTGGATATTTGGTTTTCTAGTTCTCTATGAATTTTTACAAATACCTTTAAAATTTGAAAGATACTTATTTAACCTGTCTTTAGTTATTGCATTTTTTTCATCAATTGGTTTGATGTTTCTTTTGAGGAAATTTTATAAAATTAAAAAATTGGTTTTGTTAGGTTTATTATTTTCATTCATAGCCACATTTGTTGTAATGCTTAGTTTATCGATTGAGCACAGCCATCAAGATTTTCCTTTTAAAAGTGCTGCCTTAGATATTGAATCTTTAAACATTTCTGAGTGTGAAGTGCTCTCTCCATATTGGACACCAATGAATTATCTTACTGGAAATGTCCGACCATTAGGAAGAAATGACATACTTGGAAGCATAAATGCAAACAAAGCTATTTTAATCTTTACTGATAAACCTACTATTGATGATGTATTTGATTTTCATGAGCTTTCCAAATATCCTCATCTTATTAAATGTGACAGATATATAATTCTTGGTAGTAAAGGTTTATCAAATAAAAATTGTTTTAAGGTCACTCCTTATAATCAAAGGTTTGCAAAAGACCCTTGCCACATACTTGGAGAAAAAATGTCAGAGTTTAAATTAGGAAATTTTTCTAGAAAAATATGCAATATTGTTAATTTCAATTAAAGAATCTATAATAAACCAAAGTTTTCAGTGCAATTAAACCATCTTTCCATTTAATTTTTTTCCCTTGATTAAATGTTCGAGGGTAATAACTAATCGAGACTTCTTTTATTTTAATATTTTGTTTTAATATCCTTGAGGTTATCTCAGGTTCTATGGCAAAATCATTAGATTTTATCTTAATGTTTTTTATTATGTCTTTTTTAAATACCTTATAACAAGTTTCCATATCTGTAATTCTTGAGAAATAGAGCATAGAGGTTATAAGTGAAAGAATTTTATTACCCAAATAAAAAGATATTTTACCTTTTATATTCCCTTTTAAAAATCTTGAACCGTAAACAACATCATTATCACCATGGATAATTGAATCTAAGAGTTTTTTGTAGTCGTTTGGGTCATACTCTAAATCTGCATCCTGAAATATGATTATATTCCCACTTGCTTTTCTTATTGCTTTTTTTATGCTATAACCCTTTCCCTTATTATTTTTATTATAATAAATTTTAATATTATCTTGCTTTAGATTATTTAAAATCTGAATTGTTTTATCAGTTGAACCGTCATCAATAATCACAATCTCTTTTTTAACTCCTCCTATATCTGCTTCATTAATTTTTTTTAATATTTTTTTAAGAGTAGACTCTTCATTATAAACTGGCATTAATATAGAAACTTTCATGAGATGATGAACTTTATATAGTTTAAAAGTTTGTGGTAAATATCAGAGAAGTGATTAAAGATGTTGAAGAAATTTTTTATCTTTTGTTTTGTGGGTGCGACAGCTGCATTAGTTGATTTGGGCGTCTTTAATATATTATTTTATTTTAATGTTTATTTTATATTAAGCAGAGTACTAGCAATCACTACTGCATGGACCTATGTATTTGCACTAAATAGAAATCTTACTTTTAATTCTAGGGATAAAATTATTAAAAAACAAATGCCTAAATTTGTTATAGTTTATCTTATTGCAATGTTTGTGAGTGTCTGTGCAAGTTATCTTGCTCTTAATATTCTGGGAGAAAGCACAATCAACGGAAACATAGCCTCGGTGATTGGAATAATTACAGGAATTCCAATTACTTTTTTTGGTTCAATGTTATGGATATTTAAAAAAGATTTGAACCAATTAATTTAAGTTAAATCTTTATGTATCTGAATGGATTTTAAGTCCACATTGCTTATAAAGAAACTTAATTTTATTTATTTAATTAAATTATAGGAGGTAAAATAAAAATGAAAAACAAAAAAAGAACCAATAAGACTTTAATGAGTTTTGGAATTTTTAGTATAATCACTCTATTTGGTATGAGTATGGTATTTGCATATCAAGGAGACCCAAATATGAAAGGGCCAGATTATTCTGAAGAAAGACATGAAGCAATGGAACAAGCTTTTGAGAATTTAGATTACGATGCTTGGATTAATTTAATGACTGAAAGCAGAAGAAGTCCAAAAGTTGTAGAAATTGTAACCCCAGAAAACTTTGCAGTATTTGCAGAAGCTCATGAAGCTATGGAAAATGGTGACATGAAACTTGCTCAAATCTTAAGAGCTGAACTTGGCTTAAATAATGGAATGGGTCCTAAAGATGGAATTGGTTTCGGAAGTGGAAAAGGTATGAAGCAAGGTTCAATGCAAGGCTCTGGAATAAGAGGTCAGCACAACAATCTTTGTTTAGAATAAATATAATTTATTTTTTTTAATCTATAAATGGACGTTAAGTCCACAAAGAATTTAAATAGTAAAAAATATTAAGAATATTATGAAAAAGGTGATGTTATTTTTATTAGTAGGAATATTTCTTATGAGTTTTGTAGTTGCACAAGGGCAAACTCAACCAACAGGACCAGGAGCTACAAGTTGCGAAAGGGGAACTATATGGGATGAAAACCAAAATGAATGTGTGAATTGTCCTGAAGGCACCACTCCTTTTTTAAGAGGGCTTGTCTGGCAATGTATTCAACCAACAGTGGAAGATGAAGAGAATGGCATGGGGCTTGGACAGACAATAAGAAACAAAATTATAGATGGAAATTATATAGGAGAAAATGGACAGCAAATAATGATTCAAAAAAAAGTAAATAATCAAATACAATTAAAAGTTAATGATGTTTCTGCAAATTGCGGTCTTGATTTAACACAAAGACAAGTTCAAAATAAAACAAGATTAGAAGCAAAATTAAATAATGGGAAAAATGCAGAAATTAAAGTTATGCCAGATACTGCTGCTGAAAAAGCATTGCAAAGATTAAGATTAAAAAATTGTGTTGAAGAAGAAGGTTGTTCTATAGAATTAAAAGAAGTTGGTCAAGGTGAACAAGTAAAACTGGTTTATGAAGTGAAAACCCAAAGGCAATCAAAAGTTCTTGGATTATTTAGAACAAGGATGAATGTTCAGGCACAAGTAGATACTGAATCTGGAGAGATTATTAGAGTAAAGAAACCTTGGTGGGCTTTTTTAGCTAGTGAACCTAAAGAAGAATAAATTCTTGTTTTTAGTATAGTACCATTTTTATAGTACTATATTAACAACCCCTACAATCATCTTTTTACCAACAAAAACCAAACTATCTTTCTAACTAACAGAATCATATTTATTCTCAATTATTTTTGATTCTTTCCATTTCCCTTGCATCATAATTGTAAAAGAAATTAAAGCTCCAACCATACTTGAAATTGGAAATCCTAACCATAGTCCATATTGTGCAAGGGGTGTGAATTTTGATAAAAAATATGCTAATCCAACCTGAACTCCCATGCTAAGCCATGCTATTTTCATTGTAATAGAAGTATTTCCTGCTCCTCTTAAAGTTCCAAATGCAGACATGTTCACTCCAACAAAACCAAATGACAATGCAACAACTCTCAAAAATTGTGTTCCATACATTATTACTTCAGCTTCTCCAGGAACAAAAATACTTATAATATTTTTAGCAAAAATAAATAAAAGGATTCCAATAAAAGTTAAAAATACAAACCCTACAAGTGTGCTTGTTCTTGCAATTTTTTCAGCTCTCTCTGGTTTGCCTGCACCTATATTTTGTCCTACAAGAGTTGAGTTTGCAATTGATAATGACAAAGCAGGAATTATAACTAACATTATTATATTCTGCCCAATTCCATAAGATGCAAGAATTGTTGTCCCAAAAGATGCAACAATTCCAACCATTAAAATAAAACCAATTGAACGTGAAGATTGTTCTAAAGAAGATGGAATTCCTAACTTAGCAATTTTTTTCATTAAAAAATAATCTGGTTTAAAATTATGCAATTTAAGATGAATTCCTTTTTTCCCTTTGTTTAAAATTATTAGTCCAGAAAATAAGGCAATAGCTTGAGTTCCTAATGTTGCTAAAGCAGCTCCTCCAACACCATAAGCTGGAATAAATCCATAGCCGAATATGAATAAAGGGTCTAATAAGAAATTTAATAAAACAGTCCCTAGGACGATGTAGACAGGAGTTTTAGCATCTCCAACTCCTCTTGATAATGATTGGTAAATCATATAACCAAATACAAAAAAGACTCCGATAAATGATATACCCATATAAGAAACAGCACCAGGAATAACTTCTTGCTCAGCACCAAATAATCTGACAATATAAGGAGTTAAAAAATATCCTATTGCCCCTAAAAAAATAGAAGAAACAAATGCCATTAAAAATGTCTGTCCTGAAACCTGATTTATATTTTCATAATCTCCCCTTCCCTTGTACTGTGCAACTAGAATTGCTCCTGCTAAACCAATCCCTCCTGCAAAAGCCATTACTAAAAAAATAACAGGAAAACTTAAAGATACTGCTGCAACAGCTTCTTTACCCAATCTTCCAACCCAAAAAGTATCAGTAAGATTATACAAACTCTGTAATAAATTTCCAAGCAAAATAGGGATAGCTAAAAAAATTATTGATTTCAATATATTTCCCTCTGTCAATAAATTGCTCTTTTTTTCTTCCATTTTTAATTTAATGATAATAGATTTATTAACATCTTTAAAAATGTTTTTAATCTAATTGTAATTTCAAATTTTTATTATAAATCAAATAAATACTTAACCATTTTAATTTAATAAATTATCAAAAAATCTTTACTTCCCACAATGCCTTAAGATTAGATTAACAATCTCAACTCTATTAAAACTATCTCTTTTTTTCAACAGGTATCTTAACCCCTAACTCTTCTAACCTCTTTAAATGAGCCTGCATAATTGCTTCAACATTTTGAATCATTTTAACCAGCTCATTTCTTTCAGCAGCCAAAGTATTCAAAGCACCTTTATGAAATCCAATTTCTTCTTGTCCAGATATTTCAGATTCACATTCACAATCCTCACCATTTCCCTTGCAACATTTTCTTTTTTCTTCATCTGTATTTTCTTTCCCAACATTGCTTAATGCTTTTTCTAAATTATCTTTATCTATTTTAATTACCATAAAAATATCATAAAAATACCTTTTATAAAGTTATCTTTAATTAACAACAGGATTATAATCAAGTTTCCTTACCAGAAAACTAACTTTTCCTTTTGTTCTTGTATTTACATCATCTCCCCCTTCAAATTCATTATTAATAGGATTTATATCAAATTTAACATCATATTGCCATCCAGGAATATTTCCTAATAAACCATACTTTCCCCTCTCAGCTAAACCTTCAAAATGTTCTCCTTTAACCATTAATCTACGTTTTTCATCTAATTCCATATCACAAACCTGATGAACTAAACTCATCCTATCAGCATAAGTTAATCTACTTTCACAAACTAAAAACGCAGTAGACCATATATTATCTCTATATGCAAATAAAAATACCATCCATAATATTAAATAAAGGGGTTTTTAAATATCATTATTATCTATCTTCATTCAAAAAAACAGAAAATCTTATAAAACCCAATTATATTCTTTATTTTATAACATGTCACTCAACCAAACACTTCAAAAAATAGAATCCTCAACAATATTTCAAAACTTCAAGCAACAATATCCAGATGCACAATTTATAGCAGGATTTTTTATATTAGACTTTTTATCCAATGACAACAAAAACTCTCTTGATTATAAAACAGATTCTAAAATCTTCACATTTAATCTTTATCCAAATAATGATATAACAATTCAAGAAGATAAATTAATAGACATACCAAACACACCAAAACTTACCTCAATAAAGAATATTCCTGAAATTAAAATTGAACTCAATGACCTTAAAGGAATTGCAGGAACATCTGCTTTAGACAATGGAGTATCTGCAAAGTTTCATAAAATAATTGCAGTTTTTCAAAATCATGAAAACAAATTAGTCTGGAACTTAACCTGCATGCTTGAACAATTAATTATCCTCCATATTCTCATAGATCCAGAAACCGGAGAAATCATAAAGTTTGAAAGAAAATCCATGATGGATATGGTGAAGAAAAAATAACACCAAATATTTAAAAACAACTCTTTCTTATTATAAATAACTTTAATCAAAAATTAAAGCAATCAAAAATAGAGGTCTCTAAAAATGGCAATATCAGATGAAATAGATAATATAATTACAGAAATAAGTCCACATTATAAAAAAAAGCCAGGAGTAAACATAACTCACACACTTGTCTATGACTCTCCTTCAGAATCATTAGAACCAATTTATTTTTGGATTTTAGATTTCTTAGATAAAACAGGTTTTAAACCTGAAAAATTAATAGATAATTTTGCTTCATCACCAGGTTCCGGGCATTTTTCAGAATTAGGAATGAAAAGAACACAAATGCAAGAACAAGCATCAAAAATAATGGCGACAATAAACACTGTTTTAAGAAGTGTTTTAAATTTAATTTATGATTTAAAAGAATTTAAAATAAGATTAAGCCATTATGATACTGCAAAATCAAATGACAAAATACAAGCAGAATCAGGACTTTTAGCATTAAAACAAATTTGGATGGATAAAGTAGATATACAAAGAGGGCAAGGAAGT
>CAYRKK010000047.1:0-7819 GCA_964424875.1 Candidatus Woesearchaeota archaeon | reverse complement strand
TTCGCTTAATTATAAGCTTTATTGGTCCGTTTTTGCATCAATCACCAAATTTTTTGTTTTTGTTGGTTTTGGCTTTCCAATCACATTCCAGAATATATTATCAAGTTCTCCAAATACTTTTGACCATAATGGAATAAATTCATCATACATTTCTTTAGCCTTTTTAATTTCCATAGGTTTTTCACCTTTATCATATATTAAATCTCCATCAAAACCAAACATCCCAGAATGAGCAAATCTATTTCTAAGTCTAGCTATTTTACTAAGATCTTCTTTAAAACCTTTGTAAAAGGACCACTTTATTTGAGTTAAAATTTTATTCAAAATACTTATTTTTAATCCAAAAGAAAAAAACGGATCTGAAAGAACCATTGAAGAGAATTTAGTATGTTTATTTGATAAAGCAAAATAATTAGTAATGATGGCTCCAATCATTAGCTCTATATCTACTGCCTTAGTTATAACAATTCCCCTTAAAAATGAAACTTCTTTAGTTGTTTGTTCTATTTTTTTCTTTAATTCTTCATTATCCATTAAATTATTTATTAAATACAATATAAAGGATTATCGTTTCTCGTCTAAATCTATAGGTGTATAAAATTGGTTATAAATAAAGTCATATATTTCCTTGAATAGTTCAAGATGTTCTAAGTATAGTTTTTCCCATTCTTCTATTCTCTTAGTGATAATATCAAATTCTAAGGAAAGCATTCCAATAGTTCCTTCCTTATATGGTTTTTCAGGAGCCAAAGTGTGAGCAAATTTATTTCTTATTTCTATAAATCTCTTACATTTTCTAGCGTAATCCTTGGGCCATTCATTTTTGTCTTTTGGAAGAATGGCTTTGAGATATTCAAACTTAGAATGTAATCTAAACTTATCTAAAATATGTTTATGGAATTTATGTATTTCTTCTAAATTTAGTATGTCTTCTCTATTAGGAGATTCTTGAATTTCAAAACCCATATCAATTTGCATAATCTCATTAAGAAGATTTTCTACTCTTATTGTGTTATCAATAACCTCGTGCCTCATATCTGCAATTGATTTATCTTCCATAATAAAATCAACCTATCACTAATATAAAGAATTATCGTTTTATCTTAGTTGAGCAACTTTTGAGATTATCGCCCCTCAAGTTGACATTTAATTCATATATACAAAAATATTTTGTCATTTTCCATATCGATTCGATATATAATTTTATATCGTTTCGAATTAAAATATCTGTCGCCGTTCTAGACCCTAATATCCCCTAATTTTGAAATTTAATCTATATATGCAAAATATTTTAGCTGATTAAGTGTCGATATCGACATTAGTTTCTCTTATCGATATCGATATATAATATTTAGTGGTTGCATGCGAATTTTTATTATAAAAATTAACGAAACAGACCCTAAGTCGCTTGTTAGAAGAAGTATACAATCAATAACAAACCAACTACGTTAAATTTTTGATTCAATTTTTACCATCTTTATCGTTAACTATGGCAAAACAGCATACCTCTACAAATAACAACTACCTCTTTTTACCATCTTTAACCCCCACATATTAAAAAGTCCAAGAGTGTAAGAAAACAGGAAGTCACCACGGCCTAAATCAAACTTACACTCTTGACTTGATAACAAAATATATTCCAAACAATAGATTATATATTTTTCTCCGACGATAATTAGGTTATTAGAGTGAACCCTTACAATTTATCCTTAATAACCTAGGATATACTGGTTTTTGTTTATTAATTAATATAAAATATCTTCAATAACCTCTATATGTTTTTAGTCAAAATAATGCCAATAACCCCTATACACTTTTTGTAATCAAAAACAATTTTAGATTTAGAAAACATTTTAATGAAAAATAACCTAAATAACCTATGATAGGATTTAGTTCATCCACTTTTCAATATCTCTATCTTCTTGTTCAAAAGAACCTTCTGCATCATCTTCATAATCAGCAATTTTACCTTTAAACTGAATACCACTCCAAGCCGCTTTTTGTTTACCACTAACTTTGGGGTGATATTCTCTAACATTAACTTTTTGAAATAACCTTCTGTGAAATGTATTCTCTGTTACCATATCGTAAGCTCTACCTCTGCAATATTGCGCATATGCTTCATACAAATCTCTTTTGATTATAAAACTTCCAGTTCCGGGAACTTCCTTAATCATATCCATTACAAAAGAACCTATTGAATCACTCTTTCTAATATACTCTTCTCTTACTTCATGTGTACTTTTATTAATTGTAAACTTTTTGTTTTTTAATAATCTCTTTAATCCTTCAATCGCCCAATTTAAAATACCACTCAACTCTTCCTCAGTTGTAAGTTCGGCTAATAAATTTTTATTTGTGTTATCACTACCTTCTGAAAAACTATTAGGAAATTTGAATATAAGCCACCTTCTCCAAAACGCCACAGTATCATCATAAGACGCCGGAAGAGTGTTTGCTGCAAACATCATTTTAGCATAAGGTAGAAAACTAAAATTATCTCTAAACTTCTTCTCAGCATCAATAGTATCTCCACCAGTTATTTGTTTGAATCTACTAGTTTCTTTTAATGCTGTTTTAGGAAGATCGGAGTGTAAGTTTGCTAGTTTCCCATGTAATGAAGCTACAGCGAAGTTATTAGTTTCTAATTTTTGTATTGGAACATTAGCAACATTTTTCTCTCCCAAAAATTTCTTAGCTACATTAATTTTAGTTGACTTACCATTTTCTCCCTCACCATATAACATAACCGCACGATTGAACTCGACCTTTTTATATAGAAGATAACCATAAAACTCCTGCATAGTTAGCAAGTCTGTTTTATCAGCATTAGGATTATCCCAATCCTCTCTCTTAATCAAAACTTCTTCTAAGAATTTTTTAAACTTAGGGCAATCAGCTTCCTTATTAAAAGAAGCATTTATCTTATTAAGGGAAATTATTTTGGGTGTAAACTCACTAGCTTCTAAAGTGTTAATATCTAAAATTCCATTTTTCAAACATATTTTATCTATTGGTTCAATAAATTCTTCTCTTTTTATGTAAGTTCTTCTTTTAATGTGCCCAAATATTTCATTAATATTGTGATTACTATTATAAATTCCTAAAATCTTTTCAACAATCTTACCTATCAATGCTTCTCCATTACTCACATAAATGCCCTCATTATAAACAAAAATTTCCTTAGAATCTTCAGGTGTCCAAAAATAATATTTTTGTTGTAAATACTTAACCACTAAATCCTCACCTTCAATTCTGTCTTCTTTAAAGTCAGAAGAGTAAAGACCTTGCACATATTTACAAAACGCCTTAAAGTCCTTTTCTTCTAACTCTTTAACTTGTTCTTGTGATAATGTTGATCTCCTCTTTTTCTTCTTTGGGGGATTGTTTTTTATTTCTTCTACAGCTTTCTTATAGGTTAATTCTTTATATTGCTTATTTCCCTCAGACCACTTCATAAAACATTCCATTTGTTTAAAGACTTCTTCTTTTGACAAATCTTTTTTAACTAACCTACAAATCTCAGCCCATTCTTTTCCAGACCTTGTGTTATCAGTTTCTTTTTTATTAGTTTCTTCACTACTATTTGTAAGAAGATTTTTTAAAATAGATTTTAGATTATTTTTACTAATAGTTTTTATTGGCTTATCGTTAATAATGGTATATTTATTTTTCTTTGCTTCGCTTCCTGGACCTACAACCATACAATCTTTAGCTCTAAATTCTCCGCCCTCATCCTTAAGAACATTATTTTTATCATAATCACTCATCATATAGTAATGCCTGTTTCCAGATGCAGTTTTAACAATTAATGTATCTTTGAAAATCCCATCAAATTTCTTAATTAATTTTTTATCGTCAATATCTAATATCCTTAACTTCCCAACACCTGCAACCACCCCATAATTTCCACCTGCATCAATATGTTTTTGTAGTTCTTTGTCATCAAATTTATATGTATTTTTCTGCCACTTAATTTCAAATGCTGCCTTTTCTCCTTTAAGAACTTTACAAAATCCCACTGTTTTACTTAGTAGTTGTTTTGGAATTTTAATCTTCATTTTGAAACTCCTTTTTTAATTTCATAATAACATCTGCAAAAGACCCTTCTCCAGTATCCGAAGTAATCTCTAAATGTTTTCCATTAAATTTTGTTGGGTCACTTGAAATTATAACTCCTTCAATTATCTCTTCTTCATTTTCAATTTTATTATAACCTACATAAACCTTTTTATCATCACCCATCTTTATCCAACTCCTCTAATTTATTTTCCTGAATAGCTTCATCAAATTTATAAATAAGTAATTCTATTTGTTCTCGTAATCCATATAGGATTTCACTAAAAGGTGTGGTGGTTTCTCCTGCCATTTTGAATAGTATATGTATAACATGTAGACATATACTATAATGAGAACTTTCGACTATTTAAATTTTATTATTAATAAGATTCCGACCACCGACAATAAAAACTATTTTTGTGTATTGACCTTATTGATGTTTTCTTCCATTATTATTTGAACTTCCAAAAAAAAATAAGTAACTCTACTTTTTAATCTCTAATCCCGCTTTTCGTGCATACCTTAAAACTGCTCGTTTCTTTGGTTGCACAACTTCTAAAATCTCATCCAAAGTTTTACCTTCTCTTACTAAAGTTAAAACTTCATCAACAACCTTTTTAGGATATTTGTGAGGATGTTTAGCTTGTTTCTTCTTCTCCATTTTGACCTCCTTTTTGAGTGATTTATTTAGTTAGTATAAATCCTTTGTAGTTGATTTATTCTTTCACTACGAGCTTGTATGAGCTTATTTTAAGGTGTTTTATACTAACTCTTGTTTAATATATCGTCGATATATTATAATTTTAATTCCAAATATACGTTTATAAAATTAGTTCTAGTATACAAGATAGATTATATTTTATCACAATATGTATAACAAACATTTATATACTATTTATGATATTATACAATATGATAACAAGAAAGAAAGGTGATAGGAGTAAGATTTTACTTAATGAAGTTGATGTAATGATTTTAGAGGTTCTTAGTAAAAATAAAGATAAGTTTAGTGTTTTAACTTTAAAGAAAAAATTAAAGATGAGTAATCTAAGTGGTAGGAAGCACATTAATAGATTAGTTGATTCAAAGTTTATCACAAAAGTTAGAGTAGAAGGTCAATACAAATATGTTCTTAATATCACACCAATAGGAAAAGAAGTTTTGAAGATTTTTAGTAAGGTTATGTAAAAATAATAATATTAATTTTATTCAATATTATTTCTTTGCCTATATTTTGGCACCACTTGTGGTTGAGTCATACATCCAGAAGCATCATCTTGTCTATCGTGAAGATTAGCCATAACTTCTCTAGCTTCTGCATAAACCCTTACAGCAGTATCAATTTGTTCCCTGATTATTGGTTCTGATAATTTTGCTCTTAATTTATCATCAACCCAAGCAGGTGTAACTTTCATATATTGTCCTAATGTTCTTTTAATGTATGGTTTATCTAATTCTGCACCATTTCTTGATTGCATTCTTCTAATCTGACCATTAAGTTTTCTACCTTCTTTTGGATGTTCATGTATGAACTTTCTCATAAATTCATAATGAATATCATCAGCAACTTTCCCAATAACATCTCCTGTTGCTCCGTCTAAAGCTTCTCCCCATTGTTGATAATGTTGCTGCCTAAATCCACTTGATAAAGGCAAACCATTTGTTAAAAATGCTTTAAGTAAACCTGTTCTTTCATCAGGTTCTAATTCTCCCACAACATCAACATATTTGAATCTTCTATAAATAGCTAAAGGAACTTTCTTAGGCTCATTTGTAAATCCTACTGTAACAATTCCCTCATAATCAACAACCCCATCTAATTTCATTTGTATTGCCTTTTGCACTCTTGAATAAGTATTATCAACCCAGTTACCATTTGAAGAATTAAACCATGAATCAAATTCGTCCATTAACAAGAACACTAATTTACTATCTCCACTATTTCTTCTAAGTTCTTTTGCTGCTCCCCAAACCCTATCAACATTTTTTTCAAATTCTCCAAACCAACAAGTTAACAAGTCTGTTACACTAACATCTGCACCAATAAATCTTGGGTCTCCTGCTATTGCTCTACCAATCTCAGTTTTACCACAACCATAAGGCCCAATAGCAACAATATTACTTTTAATTTTGCCCCTTGGTGCTGTTGCTCCAAATAAACTTAAATATTTTGAATAATCAGCTAAGTCTGTTAAATGCTCTTTCATTACATCAAAACTTTTTCCATGAACATCTCTTAACTTTACAGTTGGTGCGGCTTCACGTTCAAAAGAAAATTCTCCATGAGTACCAGAAGTGCCAACATAAAATTCATTTTCAGATTTTTTATCTCTTCTAAGTTTAATTGATTGATTAGTTTCTAATGCCTCTCTCATTTTTTCTTTTAACTTAATTCCTCTTTCAACAGCACTTCTAGCAACTTGAAGTTTATCTTGATAAGAATGAGCACTTCCTACAGCATCAACTGATTGTGCTAAATGTTCCATTAGATTTTTTCTAGCTGTAAAAAATCTTCTTTCTAATTGGCTTGAGGGCCTAGTTTCTTCTTCATTAGGTCTTACCCCATTATAATTTATGCCAGTAAGTCTTGAAATAATTGGGGAAGGATCAGGCATTTTTCTTCTTAAGGCATCTGGATTTACACGAATATTTGTAAGGACATTATCTTCTTGGGATTTTAAAAATTCTCTTAGAACTGGGTCAACATTTGATACAATTCCATGATAATCTCCAATAGATCTTGCAATATTTCTCATAAAAGTATTAGGCTCTCTAACATATCCTTGATATGTTGGATCTGATAATTCCACCAAAACTCTAGCTGAACGGTCTACATCAAATTCATCAAAGAATTTTACTTCTTTTGGTTTTCTTTTTCCTTTAACTTTTTCTTTTCTTGTATGTTCCCTAGGTAATTGTTCAACAACGTCTAATAATAAATCTGTTAAAAGTGCATTGTCCCTTACTAATTCTGTTTTTACATAAGGAACACGAGCTAAATCAAATCCTCCTCTTCCATTTCCATCTTCAAAAGGATCTCTATATGCTCTGCTATCATCTCCTCCAATATTTAAAAATCTTTTTTGAAGATACCTAAATTGGTCTATTGCTCTTTTATATGATTTTTTAACAACCCCCTCAAATGGAAAAATACCCTCATCCAAAGTTCCACAAACATTATGAACAACCTCGTCCATAGTTCTCGCTTCCTCAATTAAATCAAATAATTCTGCTTCAGAACCCCTACTAACCCCTTCAGAAATTCCTCTTGCACCTCTTTGTAATTTAGGAAGTCTATCGAGAGTTGGTGAAAATGCTTTATCTAATAAGTGACCCATATCATAAAAGAAACTAAGTGAATTAAATCCTTCAAATCCTTCGGCTTCAAGAAAAGCACCATGCCCATTTGGTTGATAATTCTTTTCTAAAGCTTTTTTAGTCTCTTCAATATCTGTTGATTTAGTTTCTATTTTACCGGTCATTTCTCCTAGGATTTTTCTTTGTCCATCTAAAAACCTGCTTTGCCTTCTAGCTAGTTCTCGTTTCTCTTCATATCCTAATCCGAAAGCTTCTTCTAATCTTGGCATTTTAATATTCTCAGAACTAAATCTGAGGCTTTCACCTCTAAAATATAGTGTTTTATTGGTTTTAAAAGCTTTCTGCTCTCCATTTTTTATAAAATAATAATCTTAATTATTAATAATCTGAACTTCCTCCATCATTTTAACATCCTTCAACATTTTTAATAATTCAATCTTTG
>CAYRKK010000046.1:0-7893 GCA_964424875.1 Candidatus Woesearchaeota archaeon | reverse complement strand
TATTTAAACTTTTCGGAGTAATTCAAGAATGATTAATTACGTTCGGAGATACTGACTGTTAAACAATATAGAAGCAACTGATATATACTCATAGCTAACCAAAAATTAAATCTTAAATTAATATTAAAGAAAGTAATCTTAATTTAAATCTCTTTGTCCCCAATATCTTATAATCACTTTTAAACTCCTCCTCTTCAAATCTAGAAATATTTAAGAGATATCAGTTAATAGGAAAACTTAGGTTAGCAAAGCTTCCCAAGTTTATGGCATCTGTTTGGTGAGGGCACACTAACTATAAATCAAAGCTCCAATAAGAACAGCTAAGTTCATAATCAAACAAGTGATATTTGCAAAAATAATTGGTTTTTCTTTATGTATCACACCATACAAAAGCCAAAATCCTGCAGCTAATGAATATCCTGTCCAAGAAAAAATTGAAATTCCATTTGCACTTTGATTAACCCATATTTTAAAAACCTGCGGAAGAGTTATAAAAGGTCCAATAACAGCTATAACATAAACAAATTTATCCATTAAATTTTTCCATTTATCTGGATTAGGATATTTTTCTTTATCTTTATGAATTCTTTTCCTGATATGAAGATGATTAAACCCGCTTCCTCTTTGCATTTTTCCCTCTTTTTATTTACTAGTAAAACATAGTTTAAATATCTTTTCTAAATATTTAATCTTATAAAATCAAAACATATTTATATTACAAAATACATGTAATAAAAATGAAAAAATTTTTTTTAGCAGTCATAATCATATTAATATCAATAGGGATATTTTTTTCTTTAAAATTTTATGTAACTAATAATGAAGAAAATAAATTAGAAAACCCATTAAATAGTCAAGATAATAAAAATAATCAAGATAATCAAGAATCACCGAATAATAATCTTGATTTAAGTGAGGATGTTCAAAATGAAAATAATGAAGGAACTTCAGAAGGAACTAAAGAATCTGGAGATTTTAATGAAAATCTAGAAAATAATGATAAAATTAAAGAGAGTTCCTGTGTATTAGTAAGGCCTGGAATTATTCCAAACATTTATTGTTCTGTAAATAGTATTACAAAACAAGAAGTATCTTTAAAAATAAAAAATGAATTTGGGGAAAAAATAGGTATAACCCTTAATTTAAACATCTGCTCTCCTGAAATTCAAGATTCAATTGAGAATAATCAAGAAAAAGATTTTATTTTTTATTGCAATAATAAAGATTATTTTAATCAAGAGCTTGTTGTGACTTATGGCATAGGTGGAGATGAAGTGGATATTGGAGGATTTGTAATAGGCCCTGTTTCTGATAAATAAAAAATTTATATTATATACCTCAATCCATTTATATCACTAATCCCTCAACTCCATAATCATCTAAATGAGCATCATCTATCCTAAACCAAGAAGGCATTTCTTGAATCCCATTATCCTCAGGAGTATCATCTGAAAAATAAATATAATCAACACAAGATTTATCTTTTGTTTCAATTTCTTGTGCAGATAATTCAGGCAAATAAACTAAAGATTCAATCCCATTTTCATTAGCTGTTGTTTTCCCTTCAAGTCTGTCTAAAAAACTCGGTGCAGAACTTGAATTTATATAGTATGAATTTTCAACATGAGATGAAAGATTAGAAACATCCTCTCCATCAACAAAATTCTCATAAATAGTTTTATTAATTTTATTTGTTACATGCCCATTTGTATTTATTAAATAAAGAGGGTCTTCAAAACCGAATATTTCTACTTTTGAGGAAATTACATTAGTTCTATTCCAGAAAGCTAAATCTCCTTTATCTTTAATATAAGAGTCTACAAGAATTTCAATTTTTATATTCCAAGGATCATCCTGGCTTACAGTTACTTCTTTGATTGAATACTCAACTAAAAGATTCATCTTATCCCCAAGTTCTGAAATCTTTGAATTCAAATCTTCTAATTTATATCCCTCCATTAATGGAATTGAGTTACCATTTATAGTACCGTTTATTATAGCCTCTTTTATAGCTTGTTCTGAATCTGTTAAAAATACTCCTTCAGAAGTTATATGATTTTGTAAACCTAAAAGAGCCCTATATCCTGAAATATACATTTGTCTTGACATATCCCTTTCAAGGGAAAAAACAAAATTATTCATACCTTCTATTCTTTTAGTTATCGGCCCTCTATCCTGAACAGAAGAATAAATACTATACGATAAAATAAATAAAGATAATAAAGATATAGCTAATACTGTAAAAAACATTGCTTTTTTATTCTTTAAAATTTTTAGTGCCATTTTCTAACTTGAATTTCTGTTGACCACATATAAGGGACCCCAGATATATCTAATGTATTAACATCAAAACTTTCTTCATCTAAAATTAAATCTATTTTCCCGTTTCCATTTGTATCTAATTGTTGAATTAATCTTTCAATAGCATCATCCAAAGCATCTGTAGTCGCATTCCAATCATCATTAGGATCTCCTATTATAAGTTGCCTTGTAGTCCCGTCCTCAAATTCTATAATTTTAGTCCCCCCCTTTCCTTTTTCTTTTGGTTCCCCATAGTTAACATAACTTTTAACAAAATAACTAAGATAACCGTAAGAAGCTTCAGTTGAAACACTATAACCATTTCCAAATTCCAAACTGAAATTATTTACTCCCTCTTTAAATATCCCATTAAGTTTTGCAGGAGTATAACCAAATCTTGCAAAAATACTTATAAAATCATCTGGAGGAGAATTATAAAGTACAAAGGAATTTGCTATTACTTTTTGACTTGTCTCTGATGTTATAAACCATCCAAATTGCCAATCTGCCATAATTGGAATAGCATTTGTAGGAAGATAAAATTCCCATGAAAGATTTCTATAAAAAGTATAACTCACATGATTTGAGAAATCATTTAAAGGAATCTCTCCATTAATATCAATTGAACCATAAGGAATATCAATTTCAGAGGAATTAATATAAATATAAGAATCTCCTCCTAAAACAGTTGTCTGCCCAGGATTATCTTTTCCTATATCTAAAATAAAATAAAAATATTCATTATTTAAATCCGAGTATAAAATCCCATTAGCACTCAACGAATTTTCTATTTCATTATTTGAAAAACTAACAATATTGTCCACAGGATCTTTTTTTCCAATTTCAAATGTTTGAGCTCCTGTTCTAAAAGATAAAGTAGCATCTAAAGAAGCATTTAAAGAAATATTAATTTCTGAAATTTCTGTTGGAATAAATAAAGCTTTTTCATAATGTAAAATAGATTTTGTTTCAAGTTCATTAAAATAAAATATTTTCTGTTGTTCAAAAGTTTCCATATCAGGAGTTGTATAATCTACAACAATATGCGAAGCACCATCATCTGCACCTATATTTCCTTCTAATCTTGCAGTATTCTCTCCTGGATTTAAATAATTAGTTATATCAACAATCTGATAAAAATTTATATTTCCTTCAAAAACCAAATTTTCATTTATATACAATTTAGAAAATTGAGGAGTCCATGCACCCTCTGTTAGCCACCATGCATTTTCAATAATAGCATTTTCAGGAATATTGACCTTATAAACAGCTGTAGTAGCAGTAGTAGCACAATATTCTCCCCAACTATAACTTCTCCAACCTCCACACATAAGATCTCCCTTTACAAATAAAGAAGTTTCTTTTTCAGAGATTTTTTTAATCCAAGCTTTTGCAACAAAACCAATTGTATTTTTCCCTTTTTCTATTCCACTTATAATCTGCCTATCTATTTCTATATTCTCAGCAGTTTCAAAACTACTTGTATTCTTTGAAAAAATTAAATTATCATCATACCAAATCCCAACATTTTCTTTTTCATCAATATCATCTAAAACAGCTTCTGCTAAATCTTTTGCAGCACTAATATTTGTAACATAAAATTCTCCAATCTGTTCTAAAAGAGAGTTATTTAAATTAGTTATTTTTCCTGAAGAATTTAAACCTACAAGATAAGGATTATTTATATCTTTCATTATATCTTCCATTTTCAAGGAAGAAAGAACCTTGATAATATCACTTTGAATATAACTTTCATGCTTAGAATATTTAACAACAGGATAAATAACCAACATACTCAAAAAGATTATCATCAAAGCCACTAATGCATCTGTACTAAAAAATATCCCTCTTTTTTTCATTTTATCTCCTTAGTTTCTCCAACATAAATCTCACTCTTCCCAAATATAAAGATAAGCACTAACAGGTTTATCTTTATAAATAGTAAATCTTGTTATCTTAATAATATTATCTACTTCAATGTTTTCCATGTCAAATTCTGGTTTTCCAACACCTTCAACTTCTTCTAAATTAATTGTCATATTCTCACTTAAAAAAAAATAATAATCATACCTTGTATTAAATAAATTCTTTGTTTGAGGATAATCTGTTTGAACGAAATTATAAAATCTTTCTAATTTTTCTTCATCAATTTTTCCATCTTCATCTAAAACTCCAATTTTTATAACATTAAACTCCTCCCAATTTTCAGGATAACCTTCAGATAAAATACTATTTGAGATTATCTTCCCATTATATAACAAATCTTCAAGAGTTTCTCTTGCTTCACTTGTCTGATTTATAGAATAAACAAAAAAAACAACTATAGCTACTGAAAAAATACCTACAGCAACCATAAGGTCTATTCCCCATGCCTGACTTTTTTTATTAATTGTAATTTTTTTATTAATCATAAAATTTTTCATTTACTCTACTTAAACATTAAGATAAACTCTTAAACATTAAGATAAATAACACCTCCTTGTTTTTTAATAACATTCTCACCTTTACTAATATCTCCTATAACATTTTGAACAGGCAAAGAAATTGCATATTTTCCATTATCAGTTTTTAAATAAACTTGCCCTTCAATCAAACTTATATCATATTCTAATCCATTTATATCTTCAGGAATTTTAAATTCTCTATTATATCCTTCCATAGATTCAAATGCAAAATTAATCTCATCTTGCACAGAAGTAGCTATATCTGTTATAATTCTATTTATGTTTTCTTTTGCTTTATCTTCTGTATTTTCCCCTATTATTAAAAAAAAACTTGTAAAGAAAAAAAGCATAACTCCTGTTAATATAAGAAATTCAATTGCAGTTTGAGATTTTTTCATAATCATTTTAAGCAGGACCTTTCATAATCATCTAAGCAGGACTTATAACTACATTTTCATCTTCTGCCTCAATTTTAATATTTTTTAATCCAGAAGAACTTGTCAAACTCCCCACCATTTGAACTTCACTTGAAAAACCTATCTTTGTCAAACCTGAATTTAAATGAAAACTAATAAAAAGAGTATTTTCTAATATTTCAATACTTATAACATTTTCTGGCAAATATGCTTTTATTGTTATTTTAGAAGGTTCTCCTGAATAAAAAACAGACTCTGCTGATGAAACTATTTTATTCCCAAAATTATTTATCTGAATTATTTTTATTCTATCTTTAATACTATTACTATAAATAAGAGAAACTCCTAAAATTCCTATTATAACAAAAGTTACAAAACCCATTATAACAATATATTCAAAACTTACCTGTGCTTTCCTCTTTTTTTTATAATATCTATTCTCTTTTTCCATAATATAAAGAAAGAAATAGAGATTAAAAACCTATCTTTTAAATGAGGACTTTGAACGATTAACATTTCCGAAGGAAATCGTATCAAAGGTCTTTTTAGAAAATTTTAAAAATGGAAAAATCAAAATTTTCTAAAAACAATAGCTTTATAAAATTCTAAATATTTTATAAAGCATGGAAAAAAAAGAGGAAAAGCTATGGCTTCCAAGAATGTTTTTAATTATATTATTAGTTGCCCTTCTTAATATCACTTTTTTTGTTTACCAAAATAAGGAAATAATAGACTTCTCAAATATGAGTTTCACTGGATTTTCAATAAAAACAATAACCACAGAAACTTATGAAAACACAAGTTCATATTTAAGAATTTTTTTTATAGCCCAATGGTCTGTTCTCATATTATTTTTACTTATTGCAACTCTAAAAGATAAGTCAATTAGAATTGGAAGAAAAGAAATTAAAACCATTAATTTCCATAAAAACAAACAAGAAACAGATTTAGATGTTTTATACAGTCTTATTAAAAATAAAAAAGAATTAAGAATATCATCAATTTCAAAAGCATTTAATATTAATAAAGATGTAGCAATGGAATGGTGCAAAATTTTAGAATCAGGAAATCTTGCAGTAATCGATTATCCAATGTTTGGAGGACCAATAGTAAAAATTGATGATAATGAAATTAAAGGCAGTAATGAAATTAATAGTAATAAAACTAAAATCATTGATAATAAAGAACAGCTTATAAAAGACAAAATAATCAATAAAAAAGATCAGGAAATAGCTTCTATAAAACCAGAAATTATTAAACAAAAAACAACCAACCAAGGCATTATTAAAAAAAGAAATATTTTTTTAATTTATATTTTAAGTATTCTAACTTTAGGGATTTATTTTATTTATTGGTTAGTTTCAACAAAAAATGAAATAAACAAATCAGAAGCAAAAATTCCAACAGCATGGCTTTTAATTTTACCTATAATCAATCTATACTGGTTATACAAATATTGTAATGGATTTGCTAAATTAAAAAAATCAAATATCACTATATCTTTGTTTTTATTATCAATCATTTCATTAGGAATCCTTATGCCGATAATTATTCAATTAGGATTAAACAAATTATCAAAACAAGAAAAAACAGGTGGAAAAGTTAAGAACAAATCACCAGAACCAAAAACTAAAAACAAATCTAAAATTAAAACAACATTTAAAAAGAAAAATAAAATAAAAAAGTAAGGGAGTGAGAAATGGAATCAAAAAAATCTAATAAAACTAAAAAGAAAAATTTAAAAAAAGAAATAAATAAAGATAGTTTTAAAAAGAAAAAACAAGAATTAGAAAAAATCAAACATAAATCAGAAGACAAACCAAAAGAAATAATCTCAAATAAAGAATCAATTGAGGATAAATCTCAAAAAGGATTAAGTAAAGTATCTTCAGGAAAAGGAACTATTGAATCTTATGAAATAGAAGTTGACAAAGCAAAAGTCAAAGTTGATATTAAAAAACAAACTTCTGGTTATCTTTACCAACTTATTGTCCCTACAATAAATATAGCAACAGCAACTTTATTGGAGGAAGTTAGAAACAGCTTAATTACAGCAACCACTATTGGTATGAAAGAAATAATAGACCCAACAGCTTTTAAAAGAATTAAAACAACTTTTATGAAGGAAGCAGAAACCATCTTAAAAGAAAAACTTCCAACAATAAATAAGGCTATGGAAGAATTTTTAGTAGGAAAATTAATGCAGGACATGTTAGGGTTAGGAGAAATAGAATTCTTAATAAATGATATTAATTTAGAAGAAATTGTTATTACTTCTGCAAAAGAGCCAATAAAAATATATCATAAAAAATACGGATGGTTAACAACAAATTTAACAATAAAAAAAGAAGAAGATATAATTAATTATTCAAATATTATTGCAAGAAGAGTTGGAAGACAAATAAATGTTTTAAGTCCTTTATTAGATGCACATCTTATTTCAGGAGACAGGGTTAATTCTATTTTATATCCAACAAGCACTAAAGGAAATACAATAACAATTAGAAAATTTGCAAGAGACCCTTACACAATAGTTGATTTAATAAATAACAAAACTATTAATTTAGATGTTGCAGTTTTAATATGGCTTGCAATAGAATATGAAATGAATATATTAATTTCAGGAGGAACAGCTTCTGGAAAAACAACAATTTTAAATGCTTTCATGCCTTTTATTCCTCCAAATCATAGAATAATAAGTGTAGAAGATACAAGAGAATTAATGCTTCCTG
>CAYRKK010000045.1:0-7952 GCA_964424875.1 Candidatus Woesearchaeota archaeon | reverse complement strand
ATTTTGAAAAAATTAGCTAACTTTCTATTGAGGTTTTATTTGGGATGTAGCCGGTGAAAATTTGTTAATTTTCAAAACAATTAATTTTAAAAACTCTTTTAATTATTGGTTTTAATGTCAGAAATTAAGGATATTAGTTTTATATTCGGGGAAGGAAAAGAAGATATTTCTCTTAAAAATATTAAAGAATTATTAATTGTAGCAATTCTTGATCCTAATGAAAGTATAAGGTTAAGTCATATTGAAACTTTGAACAAGAGGCATAAAAATTCTGTTCAGAGGGGTTTTGTAGCTGACAATCAATTATGTATTCGTTTGGGAGAGGAGGAGGGAGATTTATCAAGGACCTATTGCTTATGTGATATGCCAAAAACATATTGTGGAAGAGTTAGGGAACCTCATAGATTTTATAGGGATGAAAACAATAGGTTTATAAGTATGTAATTTATAATTATTTTTATAATGAAAGCTAAAATAATTAGGGGTTATCCCCATCACTAGAAAAGTAAAAAATAATTCTAGCTTGGCTTTTGTTGAAAATTTCTTAAACAATAACTTTTTAATACTTAGTTTAATTAAATTAAATATACAATATGGCGGACTTAGTTTAGTGGCAGAATGCGAGGTTGTGGTCCTTGTGGCGGGAGTTCGATTCTCCCAGTTCGCTTGTTATGATAATAAAATTAAAAAAGGAGGAATTTAAAAATGAAAATTTTATTTATATGTAAATACAATAGATTTAGAAGCAAAGTAGCTGAAGCATATTTTAAAAAAATAAATAAAAATAAGAAAATTAAAATATCAAGCGCTGGATTGATTAAAGGAAAACCCACTCCTTTAAATACAATTACAATTGCAAAAAGATTTGGAATTAATCTTAAAAAAACAACAAATCCAATAATTGAAAAAGATATTGAAAAAATAGATTTAATAATAATCACAGCGAATAATATTCCATTATCTTTATTCAGAAATTATAAAAGTAAAATAATTAAATGGAAAATTCTTGATGCAAATGCTAATGATAATAAGAATATTATAAAAAGCATAAAACTTATTATGAATAAAATAGAAAAATTAGTCAAAAAACTGGAGAAAGAAAAATGAAAACAGAAACTGTAAAAGGCTTTAGAGATATTGAAAATGCATCAAAAAGAATTGCTATTCGGAATATTATTGAAGAAACTTTTAAGTTATATGGATATAAACCAATTGAAACTCCAATAATTGAATATGAAGAATTTGTTAAGGGAGAAAATATAGATGACGAAGCTGTTTCTGATATTTTTAAACTTCAGGATAAAGGCAAAAGAAAACTAGCCTTAAGATATGAACATACTTTTTCATTAAAAAGATTAATGGAAAATAAAAAACTTCCTTATAAAAGATATACAATTGGACCTGTTTTTAGAGACGAGCCTGTTAGACCTAATAGGTGGAGGCAGTTTACCCAGTGTGATGCAGATGTAGTTGGTGCTAATTTAAAAGATGTTGCTGAAATATTAAAGATAATTTCAGAAGTTTTAGATAAACTTAAAATTAAATCTAATATTAATATTAACAATAGAAAATTATTAAACGAAATTCTTGATGAATTTAAAATTAAACAAGAAGATCAAGAAGAAGTAATTAGGGAAGTTGATAAGTTAGATAAATTGCCAGAAAATGAGATTAAAAAAAATTTAAAAAAATACAAGGCAGAAAAAATACTCGAAGTTTTGAAAAAACCAGAATCTTTTTTTAATAAATATAAAAATTATAAAGATATTAAAGAATTAAAAAATCTTTGTAAAATTATGGGGGTTGATGTGAACTTTCAGCCTTTTTTAGCAAGAGGACTCTCTTATTATAACTGGATTGTTTTTGAAGTAAAATCTGTATCAGGAATAAAAGATTCTATTATGGGAAGTGGATCATATTTAACAAATGGAATCCAAGCAACAGGAATTTCTTTTGGTTTAGATAGATTGGAAATGCTTGCTAAAGTTGATGTTGGTTTTAAAAAAGTTTTAGTTATCTCGTTAGAACAGGATAAGAAATCTGTTGAAATTGCTGGGAAAATTCGCGGGTTGGGAATTCCTTGTGAGATTTATTATGGAAAACCAGGCAAGGCTTTAGATTATGCTAATTCATTGAATATTCCTTTGGTTGTTTTTATTGGTGATAATGAAGTTAAAAAAAAGAAGTTTAAATTAAAGATTATGAATTCTGGAAAAGAGAAAATGGTTGGGGAGGAGGAGTTGGTGAAGTTTATTAAGAACTGCTAGTAGGAGAAGGTCCTTGAGTTATTGGTCCTTTACAATTCCCTTTAGTATTGCCATCTTTTTTATAAAAATAAAATATCCATTTTCTTTCATAACCTTCAAAAGGTTCAGATTCACCAAAAATTATTATATTTTTTAAAAAATCTTCAAGAGCTTTTCCTTTAAGAGTTCCTGCATTTTGTTTACACTTTTCTTTCATTTCATCTCTTCTTTCTTTAGAAACAATAACTGCTGCTTCTAAAGGAATAGATTCTTCTCTGCCATGGAATCTAGCTTACCAATTAGGTTGTGTTGTAGGACTATAGAAAAATAAATGTCTTTCATCATCTTTACTATTTTCAGGTCTTTCTCCAAGTTTGTATAATCCAGACAGATATTGTCTGTTTTCTGATTCAGGCATAATATAATTTATTTTTGATATTTATAAATATTATTAATCTTTAAAACTATTTCTCAACTCTTATAATCCAGTTTTTTTTAGAAAACCTGTCATTGATTTTTTTCCCATCCATCTTCCCTAAAATAGAAAGAGGTTTGTAAAATTCTAAGATTTTAAATCCTGTTGATTTAAGTAGGTTGAGGAGTTCTTGTTTTTTATAAAGATAATAATATCTCATGTGGGGGATGTTGTTTTGTTTCCAAGACATGTAAATATCTCCTTTATTTTTTATATGGCTGAATCTTTTGTCTTCTGAATTCCATACAGTTATTAATGCTTCAGCATTAGGCTTGAGTATTCTGTAAAATTCTTTTAATGTATTTTTTCTTTTTTCTTTTGTTTCTATGCAATGCAGAGTTGCTATGAAAAGTCCGTGGTTGAATGTATTTGTTTTAAATTCTGATAAGTCGTCTGATTGTTTTTTGAAAAGTTTTGTATTTATTTTTTCTTTTTTTGCTCTTTTTTTTGCATGGTTTAAAGATTGTTCTGAAAAGTCAATTCCAT
This sequence comes from Candidatus Woesearchaeota archaeon, assembly GCA_964424875.1. Taxonomy (GTDB): domain Archaea; phylum Nanobdellota; class Nanobdellia; order Pacearchaeales; family GW2011-AR1; genus ARS1285. Next base: position 4,745 of record CAYRKK010000045.1, on the reverse strand, counting down.
AATAAGTGATGTTTGGATTTGGAATCATGTTTCTTCCATCTCCACATCCTAAATCAATTATTTTTCCTTTTTTGTTTTTTAAAAAATCTACAACTATTGGAATTTTTTTTACAACATATTTGTTCCATGTTTTTGCAATTGAGTTCCAAACTTCTTCTTGGTTTGGTTTTTTGTTTTTTTTAAGAAATTCTTTTTTTGAGATTATTTTTATTGTTGTCATTGATATAGATAATTTTTAAAGGTTAAAAAGTGTTGTTATTTTAATTTTCAAGTATCATATCAGGATATCCCATATTCAGTGCCTTTTCCCATTCCACTCCTAATTCTTCTAAAATAATATAACATTCCTTTTTTGTTTCTTCAATCGAACTTTCAATTTTTTTTGCTTCAATCTCTAAAAAATATCCTAGTTCTTTAATATAATCAACAAGTATTTCAAATCCTTTGTATTTATAGGATTTTCTATTTTTGGTAACTGTAATTTTTTTAATCATATCCAATTTTTTCAATATCTTAGAAATAGTTTCAGGACTTTCTACTTTTGTTTCATATTCATCAGTTTTTAACAGAGTTCTATCTTCAGAAAAATGGCATAAATGATAACCTAAATGATTTTTTCCTTTCTCATATCTAATACGAAGATATTCTTTAGTGGGATGTTCTGAAAAAAAATCTTTATGTTCGGGAATGTAATACTCATCTTTCTGATTCTTTTCTTTCACAAACTTTGCTTTCTTTTTTAATGATTCTATAGCTTCTTTAGGATTTTTTAATATAACCTTAATTTCTACTTCTTCCATTAAATAATTTAAAAAACAAAGTTTTTAAGTATTGTTAAAAATTAATATTTATATGAAATTGCCTCAACAAGGAGAAATTAGAAAGCCTTCAAAGACTTTAGCAGGTGTTACACCAATTGCAGTTATGTGCAAGCCTAGAAAATGCAAGCATGGAACTTGTTTGTATTGTCCTTCACTTAATGTTCCTCAATCTTATACTCCTAAAAGCCCTCCTGTTCTTAGAGCTAATTTATTAAAATATGATTCTTATGAGCAGGTGAAAAGTAGATTAAAGTCATTTAAATTAATGAATCATCCTGTTGATAAAATTGAGATAATTGTAATGGGTGGGAATTTTTTAGAATATCCTGTTAAATATCAAGAAAAGTTTATTAAAGAAATTTATGATGCTTTGAATTTTTCAAAGAGCAAGGATTTAGAACAAGCTAAGAAAAAAAATGAAAAAGCTAAACAGAGATGCGTTGCTCTTTGTATTGAGTCGCGTCCTGACAGTATTTTGAAAAAAGGAGTTATTCAAAGGATTTTGAATTTTGGTTGTACAAGGGTGGAGTTAGGTGTTCAGTGTTTAGATGATGATATTTATAAAAAAGTTAATAGGGGGCATTTTGTTAAAGATGTTGTTGATGCTTCAAGAGTGCTTCGGAATAATGGTTTTAAAATTGGTTATCATATGATGTTAGGTTTGCCTGGTTCTAATATTAAAAAAGATTTTGAGATGTTTAAAAAATTGTTTGAAGATGAAAGATTTAAACCAGATCAGTTGAAGATTTATCCTTGCCAGGTTATTAAAGGTGCTGAACTTGTTAGACAATTTAAAAAAGGAAAATATAAACCTTATTCTAAAGAGCAGACTCAAGAATTGATTATTAAGATAATGAGATTAATTCCAAATTATTGCAGAGTTATGAGAGTGATGAGGGAGATTCCTCCTGATTTTTTGATTGCTGGAACAACTAGAATTGATTTAAGAAAAGATATTGATGATGAATTAAAGAAAAGTAGATGCAAGATTGATGAGATTAGATTTAGGGAAATTGGTTTTGTTATTAGGGATTTGAAGGCTGAAAAAGAAATTAATAATAAATTAAAGTTAAAGATTAGGAAGTATGAGGTATCTAGGGGTTGGGAATATTTTTTAGAGATTGTAAATAAGGATAATGTTTTGTTTGGATTGTGCAGGTTGAGGGTTTTTGAAAATGGGGGAGAAATTGGGGGGAATGTAGGGAGGGGTGGTGGTAGAAATGTTGAAAAGCAAGCTTTTATTCGTGAGATTCATGTTTATGGACAAGCTTTAGGGATTAATGAAAAAGGAAAAGGATTTGGACAGCATACTGGTTTAGGAAAAAGATTAATGAAAAAAGCTGAAGAGATTGTTGTTAAAGAAGGAGTTAATGTTTTAAAAGTTATTTCTGGTGTTGGTGTTAGAGAGTATTTTAAAAAGTTGAGTTATAAGTTGGATAAAGATAAGGTTTATATGGTGAAAGAGTTCTAACTAGTTTTTAAAAAAAGAAAAAAATTATAAAAAAAAAGAAAAAAGTTTAAACTGTGTGAGTATCTGCTGTTTGACAGAGTTTATTATTATTGTTAGGGCCTAATTTAGCAGCAATTTCAATTTTTTCTGCTGCCTCAACAGGATAAGTCTCAAAGTCAGTAGTTCCTAATTCAGCTAATTCGCTTGCAGGAATTTCTGTGTCTTGAACAACACCATCTATGACTACTACAATTGTATTTAAATCTCCTGCACCTGCACTTCTTTTAACCTTAAAGCTAGTAGCAGTAGCAGTTACATCAACATCTTGAATTTCTAAACCAATTGTTACACAATCAGTGCCTCCTTCAATTTGTTCAGTACTTTCCTTGACAGTAGTATTAACAACTTGCCATACTATAACAATAGCAGCAAGAACTAACAGAATTATTAAAACAGTTGTAATAATTTGAGCTTGTGCTTTTTTATTCATTTTTAATAACCTCCTTTCATTCCTCTTTTTAAAATTTATTTAAACATAATTTAAATTTTGATTTAAATATTATAAATTATCGAAGATAGTTTAGTTTATAAAGATTTTTGTTTTTGGGGTTTTGGTTTGTTTATAGTTTATTGAAAATTAGGAAGCTTTGCTAACCTAATTTTTTAATTTTTTGAAAGTGTGTAAATTTTAAAGTTATAGTGGGGAATTTTTTAGTTTTTGTAATAAAGAGAGTTTTAGTTAAGGGGGCTCTCTTTTTTTAGGCAATATAAAAAGATAGTGTGAATTAATTGTTTTTGTTGAAATTTTTTAATAATAAAAGAAATTCTTTTTTATCTATTTTCTTGTCAACTTCATTTAAACCTATCTGCTCTGCAAATTTCCAAAATGCCTGAGGTTTATAACCTTGTTTTTTTAATGAAGCAAGGGTTGGTAATTTTGGATCATCCCATGATTTATACTTACCAGATTCAATGTCTTGCCTTATTTTGCTTGAAGATAAAATAAAATCAGTGAAATGTATTCTTCCTAAAAATCCTGTCCAAGGAATACTTTTTTCTTTTCCTAATGCAGTATAAATCATTTTTTGTTTTTCTGCATTATCTCTATGTTCTTTTGCTCTGATAATATGAGTCATTTTCATTTCAATATCATCAACACTTACAGCTAGATTCATTAGAGGCCAGACTTTGTATTTGTTTTTTTGTAAAGGGTGTGAATGGGTATTTATTCTTGCTAATGGAAAATCACGCATTGCTATATTTTTATGATTAATATTTGATTTAAAACGCAGAACTGCTTGGCCTTGTTTATAGCCTTTTTTATCAAGCATCTTCTCCCATCTTTTTTTATGTTCTTCCATATTAAGATTCCTACAATTACATTCTTTTTTATTTTTTACTAGTTCTTTAAACTTTTCAGAATCACAAGTACAAATATAAGCATTTCTTGATTTTATTAATTTTTCAATATATTTGTAATAGATTTTCATTCTTTCTGATTGAATTACAATTTTACATTTATTATTAAAAAGCCATTTTGATTCTCGTGAAATCATTTTATAAGCAGGTTTGTAAATGTTTTCAGGATTTGTGTCTTCAATTCGAATATAAAATTTTCCGCCATATTTTTTGACATAAAGATAGCTTATTGAACTTGTCAATGCATGCCCAATATGTAATGGTCCACTTGGACTTGGGCTGAATCTCATTATAACTCCTTTTTTTGAATTTGGAAGTTCAGGCAGGCCTTGTCTTTCTTTTCTATGTCCTATTAAATCTTTGTAATTTTCAAATTCTTTTTTTTGTTTATCAATAGAAAGAGAATTAATTTGTTTTAAGATTTTATTGATTTCTGGAATAGTTTCTTTTATTTTTTCTTTTTTTAAACCATGATTAAATAAACCAGGGATGATTGAGTTTGCTTGAGCTTTTCCATTATGTTCAATTGCATTTTTTAAAACATAAGCTTTGATTATTTTTGGTTTTATCATGTGATAAATAAGAAGAGAGATTATATAAAAGTTTATAATTTTGATTTGGTTTGTTATTGTATGAAACCAGTGTATTTAGTTGATTTAGTTTTAGATAAGATTCATGAATTAAAACATGAAAAAAGACCAAAAACAATTGGAAGAGATCCTAATTGTGATTATGCAACTTCTTTAGATAATCGGTTTGTTTCAAGATTACAAGGTGAAATTGTTTATAGAGGAAATCAGATTCTTTTTAGACAAATAAGTGAAAATTCAAAAACTTTTATAGGAACAAAAGATAATCCTTATGAAACTCAGGTTTTTCAAGATGTAACAGAAGAAGTTCAGATTGGGAATTTTATTACAATGGGAAATAATTATTTTTTTGAAGTTAGGTCTTTTAGACAAGTAAAATCTCAATTAGATGAAATTCAAGATAAAATAAATGAAGATACTGTGAGGATGTGAAGTTTTTTTAGGTGTTGTTGGTGATTACTGTTA
>CAYRKK010000044.1:0-8493 GCA_964424875.1 Candidatus Woesearchaeota archaeon | reverse complement strand
AACAGATTGGTAGGTTGGATTAGTTATGGTCATGAACGAAGTGAATTAACTTGTACAAGGTTTTCCACAAAAACCTTTTCCCCTGCATTTTGAACATAAAGAAGTGTCAAATAATTTCATAAATAAGAAAAATTCTTTAGGTATATATTAATTATTGTGTTTATTCTTTTAGGTCACTTATTCCTAACATAAGGAAGAGTAGCCCAATCATAATCACAAACCAGATTATTCCTCCTTTAAGGAGTTCTAATGCTGCAACTCCTGCCCCTAAGTAATTTATTCCCCAGACATATACTGCTGCAACAATTAGGATAAGCCCTAATAAAATTTCTATCCATTTATTCATAGTGGTTTTATAAGAAAATTTTTGTTTATAAAGATTGTTGTGGTTTTGTGGATATGTTTAAGGATTAAAATAGAAAACTTTATAAGTAAGATAATCTTACTTTTATTAGAAAATGGAAATAAAGAAATTAAATTTTTTTGACTTCTATTTTATATAAAAATGGAGATAACTAAATTAAGTACAAAAGGGCAGATTGTTATTCCTGAAAAAATTAGAAATGATATAGATGAAGGTACTGTTTTTACTGTTACCCGTAATAATGATTTAATTATTTTAAAGAAAGTTGAGGGTTTAACAGATAAAGAGCAAAAAGAAATGCAAGAACTGAATAAGATTTGGAAGGAAATTGATGAAGGAAATTGTGAAAGTTATACTGAAGAAGAATTTTTTAATCAATTAAAAAAGTGGTAAGAATAATTCCTAGTAAGGCTTTTATTAAAGATATTAAAAGGCTTGATCAGTTTGAAAGAGAAAAAATTGAAAAACAGATTAGAAAAATAATTGAAAATCCTTATGTTGGAAAGCCTTTAAAATATAAAAGAGGTGAGAGAAGTCTTTATATTAAACCTTTTAGATTAATTTATGCTTTAAGGGGAGAGGATATTATTTTATTGAAGTTTGAGCATCGGAAGGATGTTTATGAATGATGACTTCAAACCTGTTTGAACTCTTCGTTTCATTTATAAACTAGTTTTTATTAGATTTTTTATGGATGATAAATTTATATTAATGGGATTTAATGAAGCAGGAGATATTGCAGAGATTCTTAAAAATAAAACTTGTAAAAAGATTTTAGATTATTTAGTTGATAGAAGGGAAGCAAGTGAAAAAGATATTGCTGATGGATTAGGAATGGCGATTAATACAGTGGAGTATAATCTTAAGAAATTGATTGGAAGTGGTTTGATTAAAAAAACAAGTAATTTTTTTTGGAGTGTTAAAGGAAAGAAAATTCCAATGTATAAATTAGCAAAAAAACATATTATTATTTCTTCTGGAAGAAAACCAAGTATGGATGTTTTAAAAAATATTCTTCCTGTTGTTTTAATTGCTTTGGTTTTAGTTAGTTTAGCAGGGTTGTTTATGTTTCCAGGGCAAGAAGGTGATGAAATTAATCAAGATCAGACTAAATTAAGGCAATTTGGTTCTTTATCTGAATTAACAGAATTTTTAAAAGAGAATTCTGAAGATAATTATTGGGGAGGAAATTTTAGAAATGTTGGGATGGATGAGAGTTTTAGTATTCCAAGTGTTGGTGTAGAATCTCAAGCAGTTAATAAGGAAGGAGGAGAATCTGTTGATTCTCAATCTTCTTCTGATTATTCTGAAACAAATATACAGGTAGAAGGAGTTGATGAAGCAGATATTGTGAAAAATGATGGCAAATATATTTATGTTGTTTCAGGAAATAAAGTTTTTATTATAGATGCTTATCCTGCTGAAAATATGAATGTTTTAAGTGAGATTGAATTTAATGGAAGTATTAGTGAGATTTTTATTAATGAAGATAAATTAATTGTTTTTGGAAATAGTTATAGTTATAGTGTTGAAGAAAAAGGAATGATTGCTGAAGATGTTAGATGTTTGAGAGGTGGATGTGAATATTCTAGTTATAAAAATGTGATTTATATTTATAATATCAAAGACAGGAGAAATCCTGAATTAGATTTAAGAATAGAAAATGATGATAATTATGTTGATTCAAGAATGATTGGAGATTATGTTTATGTAATTTCTAATAAATATGTAAACATAAATAATCCAGAAGTTCCTGTTTATTGGGTAGAAGGTGTTAAGGAAGATATTGGGATGAGTGAGATTTATTATTTTGATTATCCTGATAATAATTATGTATTTACTTCTGTGATGGCTATGAATATTAAAGATGGAGATTTTAATAAAAAAGTTTATTTAACAGGTGGAAGTTCAAATGTTTATGTTTCTGAAAAAAATATTTATTTAAGTTATCAGAAAAGAATGAATTATGAAGAGTATTTAGGTGATTACGTTAATAAAGTTGGTTTTAGTGTTTTACCTAGTGATAAAGATGAAGAAGTAGAAGAAATTTTAGATTTAGATAAAAAAGATTATGAAAAATTAGCTAGGATTAGGAGTATTATTTATGATTATTCTTTAAATTTAAAGGGCAGTGAAAAAGCAGAATTTGATGAAAAATTAATAAAATTAGAAGAAGAGTTTGAAATAGAGATTATGAAAAAAATTGAAAAGACAATTATTCATAAAATTGGTGTTGATAAAGAAAATATTGAATATAAGAGTGTTGGAGAGGTTCCTGGAAATATTTTAAATCAGTTTTCAATGGATGAATATGAATGTTATTTAAGAGTTGCTGTTACAACAGGAAATAGCTGGAGAGATAATAGTTTGAATCATGTTTATGTTTTAGATAAAGATTTAGAGATTGTTGGAAGTGTTGAAGATTTAGCTAAAAGTGAGAGGATTTATTCTGCAAGATTTATTAATGATAAGGTTTATTTAGTTACATTTAAGCAAGTTGACCCTTTGTTTGTTATTGATTTGTCTGATGTTGAAAATCCAGAAGTTTTAGGATATTTAAAAGTAACTGGTTATTCGAGTTATTTGCATGCTTATGATGAGAATCATATTATTGGAATTGGGAAAGAAGCTGATGAAAATGGAAGAACTAGAGGTGTTAAAATTGCTTTGTTTGATGTTAGTGATTTTGAAAATCCTAAAGAGATTTCAAAATATGAGATTGGAGCTGAATGGAGCGAGAAGTATAGATGGTCTGATTCAGAGGCATTAAATGAGCATAAAGCTTTTTTGTTTGATAAAGAAAAAGAACTTTTAGTTATTCCTGTTTCATGCACAAGGTATTTTGGAGAAGGTTATGGCGATAGGGAGTATTGGCAAGGAGCTTATGTTTTTAAGATTAATTTAAATGAAATTGATTTAAAGGGAAGGGTGAGTCATTTTGAAGGAAATGAAAGTTATTGGAATAGTAATGTTAGAAGAAGTTTGTATATGGATGATGTTTTGTATACAATTTCAAATTTTAAAGTAAAAGCAAATGAGTTAAGTGATTTGAGTTTTGTTAGTGGGGTGGAGATTGGTGATGAAGAAGAGAATAAAATTTTTTATGCACAAAGGTTTGAGATGGGAGTGAGTGAAGATAGGGGTGTTGGGGTTTATTAGGGTTGGTGTTATTTTTTTGGATGAAAGAGATTAAATTTTTTTTGGTGAAATTATATTAAAGATAAAATATAGTAAGAGAATTATGATCTTGATATTTTTTTAAAATAATTTATATCTAATTTTTTATCTAAACTTTGATAGAATTGCAGCATTATTTCAAACTTGCCTTTTAATCTATTAAATCTTTTAATAATTCTCCAAAATTCTCCATCATTGCAAAACATTTTACCGGCGAATTCATTGCAATCGTTTTCTATACTTGATTGTGCATAATCATTTAGAAATCCTTTGTTGTATAACTGGTTCATTTTAGGAGTATAATGCTTTTTTTCTTTTATGAATTCTCTACCATCTCCACTATATTTGAAATCAGATGGATTATTTTGTTTCCAACTTTTTTTATCAAAATAATCAGGATATTTTTTAAGTAAAATACTTGAGAATTCATGATGTAAAGCATGTCTCATATACCAATCTGATCCATTAGTTAAGTATATTTTATTTGTTGAACTTGTTCCACCATAAGGGATTCCATAAAATGTTAATGAATCTAAAGCATAAATATCATGTAAGTTTTTTAAGACATTTTCAGGATATTTATCTAATTCATCTTTAATTATTTTTTGAGTTTTTGTTATTTTGTTTTTTGATAAGCTTTCGGCTTTTGGGTTTATTGCGGGGCTTTTCCAAGAAATTGGAAACATCTCTTCATTAGTTTTAAAATGCATATTTGGAAAGTAGGGGGCTGGAGATTGGGGAGGATTATTTTCAGCTAATAATTCTAAGGGTGATGCAGTAGTTAAAATAACTCCATTTGTTAAAATTAATTTAAAAAATGTCTTTCTTGTAATTTTTTTTGACATGTAATTAGATGAAATAAAGGATATTATAAGGGTTTCTAAAAGGTTTTGAATATCCTAAAAATAAGAGGCTGTTACAAATTATATTTTTTAGGAGTGTGCTTCATTGTTTTTTTATTATCCTGTTTTAAAATAAGGCAAAATGAAACTTTTTATTCACAAGGGTTGAGGTAATTATATAGTTTTTTATAAAAATCTATATATAATAGTTTGTTTTTTTGTATTGGTTTTTAAAATGGATAATAATAATAATAATAATAATAATAATAATTTGATTGAAGTCCCAAAATTAAAGGTTGAAGATAGAAAGCAATTAACAAAATTAGATATTCTTAGGAAACTTAGTTCTGGAACAGAATTAAGGGATGGGATAAATGATATTGTTAATGGCAGAATGGGTGCTTTGATTGTTATTAGTAATCCCAAAGTTTTTAATATTTTTCAAGGAGGTTTTAGGGTTGATTGTAAGTTTACTTCTAAAAGATTGGTTGAATTAGCTAAAATGGATGGAGGGATTATATTATCTGAAAATTTTAAAAAAATACTTTATGCAAATACTTTGCTTGTTCCTGATAGAGGTTTAAGTAGTTTTGAAACAGGAAGCAGACATCAGGCAGCTGAAAGAACTGCAAAACAAACAAATGGATTAATTATTGCTGTTTCTCAAAGAAAAGGAGAAATTACTATTTATAATGGGAGTTCTAAATATATTTTACAACATACTGAAGCTCTTTTAAGAAGGGCCACTGAAACCTTGCAGATTTTAGAAAAACAAAGGGATGTTTTTAATGAATTGTTGACTAATTTAAATGTTTTAGAAATAACTAATCTTGTTTCTGTTGGTGATGTTTGCAAGATTTTACAAAGAATTAATATGATTAAAAAAATGGCTAAGATAATTAATGAAAATATTATTGAACTTGGAAAAGATGGAATTATTTTAAGGATGAGAATGAGAGAGATAATTAGAGGTATTGAAAAAGAAGAGTTTTTAATAGTTCAAGATTATATTCAAAAGCCGTTTAGAACTATTCAATTTTTTGAAAGTCTTAATTTTGATGAAATTTTGGATTTAGAGAATATTGCAAATAATTTATTTGAAGAATCTTTAGATAAAGAGATTTTTCCAAAGGGTTATAGGATTTTAAATAAAACTGGATTAGGCAAGATTCAAATAGAGAGTTTAGTTAAGTTTTTTCATAATCTTAATGATATTGTTAATTCTAATGAAAATGAACTTGAGGAAATTCTTAGAGAAAAAACAGGGATTTTTAAAAAAGAGTTTAATCATTTAAGAGAGCAGATTTTAGTGGGGAGAAGAGTTTAGTTGGAAAAAAACATTTTTTGGAAAAGGTTGGGAAGGTTAGTTTTAAATAGCTTTTGTGTTTGATTATTTATTAATATTATACAAAATGTTATCTAATAAACAAATCAATGAAATAAGAGTGCATTTGGAAAAAGCACAAAATCCTTTGTTTTTTTTTGATAATGATAATGATGGATTGTGTAGTTTTTTGTTATTAAGAAGATTTATTGATAGGGGAAAAGGAGTTGCTATTAAATCTTTTCCTGATTTAAATGTTAGTTATTATAGAAAAGTAGAGGAATTAAATCCTGATTATGTTTTTATATTAGATAAACCTGTTGTTTCAGAGGAATTTTTAGAAAAAGTTAAAAAAGATAATATTCCTATTGTTTGGATTGATCATCATAAAGTAGAGATTAGTGATGTTGATGGAGTGAATTATTATAATGGTTTTTTAAATGATAAAGGTAATGAACCTGTTTCTTATTTGTGTTATAAAATTGCTGAGCAGAAAAAAGATATTTGGCTTGCTGTTATAGGATGTGTTAGTGATGCATATGTGCCTGATTTTTATAATGAGTTTTTGGAAAAATATTCTGATTTAGGGAAAAAGGAGCCTAAATCTGCATTTGATGTTTTATATAATTCAGAGATTGGAAGGATTGCTCGAATTTTGGATTTTTCTTTAAAAGATACTACTACAAATGTTGTTAATATGTTGAGATTTATGATAAAAGCAAAAGAACCAATTGATATTTTAGAGGAGAATTCTAAGACAAGGCAAATTTTAAAAAGATATAATGAAATAAATTCTAAGTATCAAGATTTAATAGAAAAAGCAAGAAAAGGAGTAGAAGATAAATTGATTTATTTTCAGTATGGTGGGGAATTTAGTTTAAGTGCAAATATTGCAAATCAATTAAGTTTTGAATTTTTTGATAAAGTTATTGTTGTTGTTTATCTTAAAGGAGATGTTGTAAATATTTCTTTAAGAGGTAAAAATATTCGAGAGATAACTTTGAAGGCTATTGAAGGGATTGAAGGTGCTTCTGGAGGAGGACATGAACATGCAACAGGTGCTAAAATGTTGGTTTCAGATTTAGTTAAGTTTAAGGAGAATGTTGGGGGATTGGTTGAGTGATAAATTTATAATAAGGATAAAACTTTTTTTTAATAATTATAAACATTTATATAGGTGAAAATATCTGTAAAATTATGAATAAAGTAATATTGCTTTTGGAAAGTTTGGCAATTCCCTTATAATTTTAGTTTGAATTCTATTAAATTTATTTATAATTAATATGATAAAAAATAATAATGTGAAGGAATCTGAGAATATGAATAGTGAGAAAGTTGGGCGTGAGAATGTGCTTTTTGATTCTGAGGAAGTTGAAGGAGTTAGTATTAAAGGTTATGATTTTAATAAGGTTGAAGGTAATATGGGTGGAAAAGATTATTCTTATTTATTGGATAGTTATTTAACAACTGGTTTTCAGGCAAGTCATTTTGCTAAGGCTGTTGAGATTATTAAAAAAATGAGGGAAGAAAAAGTTTGTATTTATTTAGGTTATACTTCAAATATGGTTACAAGTGGGTTGAGAGATGTTTTTAGGTACTTAGCTGAACATAAGATGATTAATGTTATTGTTACAACTGCTGGGGGAATTGAAGAAGATTTTATCAAGTGTTTTGGTGATTTTAAATTGGGTAGGTTTAGTGAAAGTGGAGAGCTTTTACATAAAAAAGGAGTTAATAGAACTGGAAATATTTTTATTCCAAATTCAAGATATTGCAGGTTTGAAGATTTTGTTATTCCTATATTGGAAAAAGTTTATAATGAACAAAAGAAGAGTGGGAAAATAATTAGTGTTAGTGAGTTGATTAAGTTAATGGGAAAGGAAATCAATAATGAGAAAAGTATTTATTATTGGGGTTATAAAAATGATATTGATGTTTATTGTCCTGCAATTACTGATGGGAGTTTAGGTGATATGATTCATTTTTTTATGTATGAGCATCCTGATTTTAAGATTGATATTGCAGGAGATATTCATAAATTGAATGAGTTTACAATTACTAGAAAAAAGACTGGTTTGATTATTTTAGGCAAGGGAATAATGAAGCATCATATTTTAAATTCTAATATGATGAGAAATGGATCTGATTATGGTGTTTATATTAATACTGGAGAGGAATGGGATGGTGCTGATTCAAATGCTCGTCCTGATGAAGCTGTTAGTTGGGGGAAGTTGAAGAAAGAAAGTAATGATAAAAAAGATGTGAATTTTATAAAAGTTTTTGGTGATGCAACAATTTTGTTTCCCTTGATTGTTGGAAAGTGTTTTATTGAGGGTTAAATTGTTCCAAGGCCTTTTTTAGGAGGATAATAGGGCCTTATTGGAGATTTTTTAGAATTACTTCTATTCCTATACCCTTTCCCATTATTTTGGGGTCTTTCATGAATTAATTTTTCAGCAATTTGAATTATTTCATCAAGAGAAGAAGTTTTTGTTAATAAGGGATTTTCGCCTGGTTTAAAATCTAATGTTGGATCTTCTTTTCGATCATATACTAAATCATTACCAATTGTTCCTGGAGGTAAATGACTCATCTGGATTCTTCCCTTGTATTCTATAAGAAGAGCAGTTTCACCATCGCCTATTAAAAGGGGTATTTTTCTTATTTTATATGGGTATCTTTTTGACATGCATTTTTTAATGTTTAAATGGTTTATAAATATTTTTGTTTAAGAGGCTACATCCCAAATAAAACCTCAATAGAAAGTTAGCTAATTTTTTCAAAAT
>CAYRKK010000043.1:0-8728 GCA_964424875.1 Candidatus Woesearchaeota archaeon | reverse complement strand
AGTTAATTATTTTAAAAAATCATATGAAAAAGGACTTATTCAAAGTTCTCTATAATCATAAGGCTTAGGACCTCTTTTGATAATCTCTTGCCTTGGTAAAACAAGAGCAATCGATAGGAGAAGCCCAATAGCTGTTTCAAGAAAGGTCTTCTGAACTGAAGATTCTATCTTGGGGTTGAGCCGAGTAATCGGCTTGCCCATATTTTAACCTCCTTTTTATTATTAGAAATAATAAATTAATTGAGTTCAATTAATTTGGGATGGAGCTTCGGATACCTAAAGATTTAAATAGTTCGGATACCTAATTTTTTAATGAAAATCTTAGAAGCATTTGATAAAGAAGTGAATAAAAAAAAGTATTATCGTTATAGAATTAATTTGCCTAAGAAGGTTGTTGAAGAATCTGAATTAAAAGGAAAGGAATTAAAGGCAAGAACAGAAAAGAAAAAAATTATAATTGAAGAGGAAAGTTAGAATCCTATATCAAACCATTCATTTAAATTTGCCTGTATTTCTTTTTCTCTTTTTGTTTCTTCATCCATTAATCTGGTTAAATCATCTAAACTTAGTAGTAAGAGATTTGGTATTTTTCGGTCTATTAATTCTTTATCAAAACCTGATTTTGATACCAAAACATACTTAAATTTACCCTTAGCCGAAGTTTTAAAAGATTTTCTTTTTAATTCTTCAAAGTCTTTACTACACATTTTTTTATTTCTAAATTTTGTCTCTACAAATATAGATTCTCCTTTATTTTTAAGGACTAAATCTATATCTTCTCCACCCTCCCACCATTTTCCAAACTCTAAGAAATCTATTTCAATGTCATTAATTTTTTTTCCTTTCATTAATAAAAAAAACTCTGCAACTACATCTTCAAATATGTGTCCATAATAATCTTCAATTTCTTTATATATCTTCTTTATTATCATTTCATCTGCCCCGTATTGTAAATATTCTTGAAAAGGATATATATGTCTATACCAAAATCTGAAAAAATTATCCTTTATTTTATATCTTTTCATTTTCTTTTTTCCATAAAGAGGGTTTGATGGAAGAACTATATCCAACAATTCTGATAGGTTATATAGATAAGGAGTAATTTGATTTTGGTCAAACTCTAAATCATCTGCTATTTCTTTCAGTTCAACCTTGCCTTTTGATATTGCCCTTAATATTGAGACATATCTTTCAGGATTTGTAAGTTCAAATTTAAGAGCATTTAAGGGTTCATTAAATAAAGGTCCTTTATCAGAAATTACCATTTCTTTTAACGAACTGATTATATCTAATTTTGATTGTTTGAAGTCATCTAAATACTTAGGAGTTCCACCATAAACTGCAAATATTTTAATCTTTTCTTCTTCACTTTCCTCTTTAAACATCTCTCTTAAATCTATATATCTAAATTGTTTTAAAGGAATTGTAAAAGTTTTTCTGCCATAAAGAGGTCCTTTCTCTGAAAGGGCTAATTTGTGCATCATACTCATAGAAGAGCCACTTATGATTAACATTATTTTGTTTTTCTTTAGATTAGTTTCCCAGTAGGTTTGAAGAAATCTTATAAAATCTTTAGCAAACTTATCTACAACTTGAAATTCATCAAAAATTAATAATACTTTCTGTTTCTTTGATTTTTCTACGATATAATCAAAGAAATCTTCCCATTCGGTTATTTTAACCACTTCTTTAAAGACTTCTTCTATTTTTTTTGATAATGCCTTCTTCAATTCTACTCTTGACTGGAAAGTAATAGTAAGATAAATACTCTTGCATTTTATTTTTTTTGTAAATCTTCTTAATAATTCTGATTTTCCAACTCTTCTTCTTCCATAGAGTATTCCAAACTCTCCTTTTTCAAGATTTTCAAATTTGTTTTTAAGCAAATCTAATTCATTAAATCTATCATAAAATATTTGTTTTTCTTTCATAATATTTATTATATATATTTATAATCTGGTTATATATCTATATAATCTACATTATATAAACCTTTCTATACTCTAAAACACACTATTCGGATACCGAAAGGTTTATATAGTTCGGATACCGAATAATAGTATGGAAAACAAAATAATATGTTCAAAGTGCAAAAGCAAAGAAGTAACTAAACGAGGTTACTTCAAAACACAATCTAAAGGAAAAAGACAGAGATATTTCTGTAAATCTTGCAATAGCAAGTTTATACCTCAAGACCCTTTTTACAGAATGAGAAACACACCTCAAAAAATAACCTGTGCTTTAGATTTATTCTTTAGAGGTTTATCTACTCGTGGAGTTCAAGACCACTTTAAAGCATTTTTCCCTCACAACTCTGACCACTCAACTATTCTAAGATGGATAAGAAAATACTCTATTAAGATTTCTAATTATACAGATACCTTAAAACTTCAAACAGGTTCTTATATTGAAGTTGATGAGATGGAATATCACAGAAGAAAATCACATAAAAAGAAATTAGGAATAGATAAGAATTGGCTAATTAATGGTATTGATGTTAAGACTCGTTTTCTTGTTGGTTCTAATTATGCTAAGCATAGAAGCCAGATTGAACTAAAAAAAGCATTATTAGGAGTTAAGGATAAATCTGTTAATGTTAAGATAATACAGACAGATGGTTTGAAAAATTACATCCATTTAGTTAAGAGGACTTGGGGTTATGACAATAAAGCTGGAGAATATAAAATTGAACACAGGGTTAAGACTCAATTAAAGGGAGAAGGATTTAATATTTGGGTTGAGAGGTTGCATGGTTCAATACGACAGAGGACAAAAACATTCAGAGGATTACATGGTTCTGTTGATAGTGCTAATGCTTTATTTAAAGGATTTTAGATATTTTATAATTTTGTTGATAAGCACGGTGCTTTGAAAGGCAAAACTCCTTCAGAGTTAGCTATCCCTGAATTGAGGTTTGAGACAGCTAATAGATGGTTGGAACTAATAAATTTAGCAACACAAAACAATTAAAAATGGTTAAACCTATAAAAAAAGATAGGATAAAAGAGGAAATGGAAAAACAAATAAGTTTAAGTTTTGAGAATAATATTAAAGAGGAGGGGATTAGAAATATCTTAAATAATAATTTAAAAGAGAAAAAAGAAGCATTTTTAAAAACAATAATTAGTAAGACCTATCCCAAAAGTATGAACAAATATAAAAGAGTTCCTTCATCACCAATTAGATATGCAGGTGGAAAAACCCTCGCTGTTGGTCATGTCGTTGAATTACTGCCTGATAATGTAAAAAGAGTTATCTCACCTTTCTTTGGTGGGGGTTCTATTGAAATTGCTATGAGCAAGTATTTAGATTTAGAAGTCAGAGGATTTGAGATTTTTGATATTCTTTGTAATTACTGGAAATATCAAATAGAAAATCCAAAACTTCTCTATGAAGAATTAATAAAATTAAAACCTACTAAAGAACAGTTTGAAGAAATAAGAAAAATATTAGTTAAGGTATGGAAAACTAAAACTGGAAAAGCCGAAAAAGATGAAGAACTTACTTTAGACCCATTAACTCTTGCGGTCTATTATGTTTATAATTTTAATTTATCTTATGGTCCAGGATTTATGGGTTGGACTTCGGATATTTATTTAAATGAAAATAAATATAACAGAATGATTGAAAGAATAAAAGATTTTGACCCTAAAAATTTAAAAGTTGAATGTGCAGACTTTCAGGATGTTATAAAAAAATATCCTAATGATTTTTTATATTGCGACCCACCATACTTTATTGGAGAAGACTCAAAGATGTTTAAAGGAATTTATCCTATGAGAAATATACCTGTTCATCATAAAGGATTTAAACATGAAGTTTTAAAAGATTTATTAAGAAATCATAAAGGTGGGTGGATTTTATCTTATAATGATTGTCCAACTATAAGGGAATGGTATAAAGACTTTGAGATATATTCTCCAAGTTGGCAATATACTATGGGACAAGGAGAAACAAGAATAGGTAAAAATAGAATAGAAAATGGGAGTAATAGTAATATTAAAGGTTCTCATGAATTAATTATATTTTGTCCATCTAAAGAGTAGTCTGTTGTTTCTTATTTTTTAACCTATTTTGATGATATAAATTATGTTGTTGTGCCAATTTAACTGGATAAGGGTCATGATTTTCCTGAAAATTCCAGTCAGGATATTTATGTTCTATTGAAAAATAATCAGACTTACAAAAATCTTCTATTTCTTTAAAACTTGCAATTTCTACTTTTTTAGAACCAAACAACCCATTAATTGTTGCTAAAACTTTAGGAGATGTTATCATATATAATTCCACTTTTGAACCTTTTTCTAATGCTTCTGCTATGAGCAAATGTATAACAAATCTTACAGTTCCAGGACTTCCAGTCATAGAAGTAACATAAAAACTCATAGTAGCTTTAATCCCTCCCTTAGAAGTAGAACCACCTATTTTTTTAATAACATCATCTACAACAAAAAGATATATCCTTGCTATATCATCATTTAAAACTTCTTTAGTAATATTAGGTAAATATTTTATATCTATCTTATTTCTGTGGTTTTGTTTTAAAACAAAGTCACCTACCTTTATGGCAGTTTTCACCTCTTTTATTTTCATATATAGTAGAGAAAAACTATCCTTTTAATTCTTTCTAAAAAGACCAATTAATGCACCAGTAAATGATGTGTTTGAAAGTATTTGGATGATTCTATTATTTTAGGTAATAATGGAAAGTTTAAAAGTAGGTTTTTATTGTAATTATTAAGGAGAATAAAAATGGTTAGAAGAAATTTGGAAGAAGAAGTTAATGAAGATAGTGCTGAGTATCATTTTAATAAATTAGGTATTGGAGTATATTTATTTGCAGGTGCATTGATTTTGGGATTACTTGTAGGAAAAGAACTTAAAAATTATTCTTTAAAAGATGATGAAAGACTTAGTGTTGAAAGAGTTGATGATTCTGGGGCTCAAGGTTATGACTTGTAATTACTTTATAATTTATATTAAATCTGATTTTATTATTTTTCAACTTCCCCTTTCATAAATCTTTCTCGATTATATAAATCTTTATAAATAATCGATGAATTAATTTATTATGAGATTTGAGGATGAATTTAAGATAACAGAAAGATATTCTGGACCTGTTAGTCTTGATGCTTTAAGTGATACACCTTCTTCAGATAGGAAGCCTTATACTGGTCTTATAATGCTCTTAAATCGGGAAGGAGCCAATATTGATGAAAGTAATTCTGAAAAAGAGATAGTGTATGATGTCAAGGGGATTGGAGGATTTGAAAAGAGAAAGAGTAGGGTTCCATTAGATTTTGTTTTTAGAAGAGATAAAGAGGATTTGAAAGTTGTTGGATATATATTTAGAGCACCTAATCTCGAATTAACTATTAGTGATTATAGTGAATGTTCTGGACTTGATTTTGGTATGGATGGAGGTTCTGTAACAGCTGAGAAAGGTGTTCATTGTAATGTTTGTTTTGAAGGGAGTTATGAAGAGTGTGCAATTGTTGAAAAGGTTGAAAAAGTAGTTAAAGAGTTCTATGCTATTCCTGAACCTTCTTTGAGTGATTAATTTGTTGGAGATTAATTTTGCTTTTCATAATCACTTTTAATTTCATTTAGTGTAGCAACATCGTTTGGAGATTTATCAGGTCTTAAGCGAGTAATTCTTGGAAACCTTAAAGCAAAATCTGATGAATATGTTGGAGATTTTTGAATGTTTTGATACACAACTGTTATAACTAATTTAGGTTTGACTTTAATTGTTTTTCCTGATTTTTGGGTTTAGTTTTAATAATGAATCTTTAACTCATGTCTTTTATAATCGTCTTGAATTTCTTTTAGTGTTGCAACATCATTTAATGATTTATCAATTCTTAGATGAGTTATTCTTGGAAATCTTAATCCAAATCCAGATTTATATGTTGGAGAACGTTGAATGTTTTGATATAAGATTGTTACAATAATTTTAGGTTTAATTATTGCTTCTCTTCCATGTTCTTTTATTATTAATGGTTTGAGTTTTTTTGTTAGTTCTTCAAAAGATAAACCTAGTTCTGACTTTTCTTTTAATCCTGATGCTTTTCCTATTTCAAGAAATTCATTTGTTTTTTCATTTAAGCAAGATAATGTAAAAGTTGCAAAAGCTCCTGCTCTTTTTCCTTTTCCATATTCTGCACCTGTGATTACTAAATCTAATTCATTTTCAGAAGGTTTGAATTTTAACATATGACCAACTCTTGCACCTGGTTTGTAAGGAGATTTTAAATTTTTAAACATGACTCCTTCTTGATTATCTTTTAAAGCTGCTTTGTAGAATTCATCAACTTTTTTCTCATCTGAAGTAATTAATTGATGAGCAGTTCTTATCTTATACTTATGAGGTTTAATTAATTTTCTTAATAATTTAGTTCTCTTTTCAAATGGTTCACTAATTAAAGATTTTCCATTTAAATAAATTAAATCAAAAACATTAACTTCAATTGGAAGTTTTTTAACTAACTCTTGAATATTATGTTTTCTTTTTATTCTTTGAGAAACTGCTTCAAAAGGAGTGTATTTTTTGGTTTTAGGATCAAAACCAATTGCTTCTGAATCAATTATAAAAGATTTTGCTTTTACATGTTCTTGAATATACTTGACAACATCTGGGAATTGTTTTGTTACATTGTCTAATCTTCTTGTGAATATTTTTATTTCTCCTTTTTCATCTTTATTAATCAACATTCTAAATCCATCATATTTATATTCTACAACCATGGGTTTTCCACATCTATTAAAACCATCTTCAATTGAATCTGCTTTTGGAGGTAACATGACTTTTATTGGATTGCCAGGTGTTAAAATTGTTTTGTTTAATTCTTTAATTCCCTTACAAGCTTTTTCAAAAACAATTACAAAATCATTTGCTTTATCATAGGAGTCTTGCACAGCGTCTGTGTTTTCTTTTGTTTTTTCAAGACAAGATTCAACAATAGCATCTCTTATTGTTCCTGATGCAACACCTATTCTTAATTGATTAAGAAGTGTTCTTATAATATATTTTGCTTCTATGCTTGAAGCAGATGTTAAAAGTTCTGATATTAATGCAAGTTTTTTATCTACTGTTCCTTTTCCTATTAATTCAGGAAGTTTTTGCAGATTGATTAAAACTTTTTCAGTTGTTAATTTATATGAAAATAATGTGTGTTGTTTTTTTGTTCCCATTATTTCTTCTGCGACTTTTCCTAAATCCCCTATTTTTTTCCATTTTTGAATAATTTCTTTGTTTGAAATACCTGAAGCTTTTTCTAAAGCTTTGATGCAGAGTTTTTCAGAGATGCCGAATTCTTTTTCAGAATAATCTGGAAATGTTTTTCCTTGAAGAAGATAAATGATTTCTTTGCTATGTTCTGTTTTCAATTTTTTTAAGAAATTTGCAAGTATTTCTGTTTTTTTTAATCTAGAAGGATTTTGTTCTAGGTCTTCATATGTTTGGCAGAGTTTTTGATAAAGCATTTTAAATTTCTCTTTTGTTGACAATAGAAAAGAAATGATAATTATAAAGGTTTAGTTTTGAGTTTTTTAAATTATTTTTATTTTCAATAATGTTAATTACAACAATCTTTTTATATTTTAATTATCTTATTTTAAAATGATTGAAGAAACAAAGAGGTTTAATGTTTATGATTATATTGAAGGAGGAAGAGAAGGATTCCGTGATAGAATAGGTTTAGTTGTTCAAAATAAATTGTCAAGATTATCTGATGGAGAATTAAGGGAATATGCTGATTATTTAAAAGAGGATTATAGTACCTTGGTTGGAATTGCTAATGGAGATTATGAAGGTTTAAATTGGAGATTAGTGAATGGGCTTTGTTGTTCTTTTAATGTTAAATTGGTAGATTGTTTGGGCCCCATAATAATTCCAGAATCTGGTAAAAAATTAATTTTAGAAGAAATTAGAAGGAATAGAGTTGTTGGATTGGGGATGCGAGAAGATGGAGGAGATTGTAAAGGAGTTAAGGGTCTTCATCAAAAATTAAGATTATATCTTGCACTTAAAATTTCTCATGATTTTTAATTTTAATTTTATTTTCCTCTTCCCATTCCAGCATTAACACTTGGCCGGTTTTTATTCATAGGATTTTTACTTCTTAATCCTCGGGATTTTTTTCCTGCAGATGTTAGGCCTCTGTGAACTCTGTGTTGATTTGTTTTTTTACAAATCCAGTTTATTGTTTTATCATTTTTAATTTCAGGTCTGCTGTAATCTATTAAAATTACTTCGTAAAAATAATGTTTGCCGTCTTTTGCAAGATTATATGAATTTAGAACTTCTAAATTAGGGAATTTTTTTTGAGCTCTTATTTCTGCAACCCATTTATAAGACATTTTAAGTGTTTTTTTAATTGTTTGTCTTTTTGTTCTTCTTCCTTTTACGGGTTTAGGTCTTTTATGTCCTCCTCTTAAAACTCTTACTCTTGCTATTACAAAACCTTTTTTTGCTTTGTAACCTAAAGAACGAGCCCTGTCTAATCTTGTTGGTTTTTCAATTTTAGTTACGGTATTTTCTTTTCTCCAGATTATCATTAGTTCTCTGAGTCTTTTTGTATCTGGTTTTTTCCATGCTTGTCTTATTTGGTGATATAATGCTTTTGTCATATTAATTATTGATTTATTTTGTTTAAAAAGCTTTTTATTTAAAAGGCTACATCCCAAATAAAACCTCAATAGAAAGTTAGCTAATTTTTTCAAAATT
>CAYRKK010000042.1:0-9025 GCA_964424875.1 Candidatus Woesearchaeota archaeon | reverse complement strand
TTGTAAAAGGCAAACCTAATATATTCTGAAGCATAATTTTAATATCATACTTCTTAAATAACTTAACAGCAGAAATAATTTGCTCATTACTCATCTGCCTATTCAAAATTTCCTGCCGAACTTTTTCATTTCCAGATTCAGCAGCAATATGAATACTATAACATCCTGCTTTTTTCAAATCACTTACAATTTCTTCTGTAACTAAATTAGCTCTAGTATGGCAATGAAAAGGCAACCCTATTCTTAAAGAATATTTTTCAGCAAATTCTTTTATCCATTCTTTGTCCAAAATAAAAGTATCATCTTGAAAATAAACAAATTTAGTTGGAGAAGATTCAACAACTTCTTTTACTTCTTTTAACAAATTATCAACACTCCTAAATCTTACCCTCTTACCCTTTCCTTCATAAATCTTAGAATAAGATTCATTAAAACAATAAGAACAATTATAAGGACATCCCCTTGAAGCAATAAAATGTTTTATAGGCCCATTTTTAATTTCAGAATATTTAAAAACTAATTCTCTGTCTGGAAAAGGAATCTCATCTAAATTTTCAATTAAATCTCCAATATTGTTTTTAATCACCCTGTCAGAAGTTTTAAACCAAAAATTTTGAATTTCTTTAGATTGAGGATTTGATAAAAACTGTTTAATAGAATTTTCTCCTTCTCCAATACATATTGCATCAAAACTAGATTGCTCTAATATTTCTGGAAAAAAAGTAGGATGAGGTCCTCCTGCAATTGAAAAAAACTTACTCCCTTGTTTTAATTTCTTATTTAAATTATCAAAAAAATCCTGATCACCAGTCATTATACTATAAAAAACAAAATCTGGTTTAAACTCTTTCATTCTTACATCAACATCTTCAGAACTAGTTATCAAATCAACCTGATGTCCTAGTTTTTTAATAACAGATGAAAGATACATTATCCCTAAGGGTTCAATAAAAAAAGGTTTTACTATAAACAAGAATTTCATGGTTTGAGAAGCATGATTTATTTTTATATCTTTATAACCTATTCCAACTGTTTCAACAATATTACTTTTAATCCTAACTCTAACACCATTGCTTTCTCTTATTTTGATAGCTGTTTTTCCAATTTCATCTAAACTCATCTCACCTATCTGCCCTTTTCTAATATTTGTTTCCAAATCCCAAGTAGTTCCATTTGCTTCATAAAGTTCTTTATACCATTCTTCAACTTGTTCAAAACTACAAACCCCCCCTTTAACATATTCTTCAATTGCTTTAGTATAATCTTCAAATTCTTTTTTTAATCTTTCCTTATCACTATTATCCTCTATTCTTTCAATTTTCAATTGAATTATTGACCTCTTATCAAGTAATTCATCTAATGGATACTTCATGATTATTATTTTGCAATTAACTTTAAAAGTATTATTATTGTCCACTATTAATGATATCAATTATAATTACAGCATTTAAAGAACCTCAAACAATAGGGAAAGCTATTGAGTCTTTAATTAACCAAGAAATTAAAGAGAATTATGAATTAATAATAACCGCTCCTGATAAAGAAACTTTATTAACTGCAAAAAAATACACAGATAAAAATCATAAAATTAAATTATATAAAGATCCTGGAAAAGGAAAATCCTATGCTCTTAATTTATTACTTAAAAAAGTAAAAGGAGATATAATAATTCTAACAGATGGAGATGTTTATGTTTCAGAAAATTCTGTAAATGAAATCTTAAACAAATTTAAAGACAAAAAAGTAGGGAGTGTAACAGGAAGACCTGTCCCAATTGAAGACAAATCAACAAAATATGGTTATTGGGCAAACTTCTTATTTGACTCTGCTCATAAATTAAGAAAAACCCTTAAACAACAAAATCAATTTTTAGAATGTTCAGGTTATCTCTGGGCATTTAGAAATAATATCATCCAAAACTTTCCAATAGATGTAGCAGAAGATTCTATAGTTCCTTACTTTTTTGCTGAAAAAAATTATAAAATAGATTATGCAGAAAATGCAAAAGTTTATGTTAAGAATGTTACTAATTGGAAAGAATGGATAAGTCAAAAAATTAGAACATCCAGAGCCCATGAAACAATGGATAAATATGTGGATACAAATTCAATACCTAGAACAAAAACTTTTTTTAATGAATCAAGAGGAATAATAAACTTATTCACTTACCCAAAATCTCTCAAAGAATTTTACTGGACAATTCAATTAATCTTTGCAAGATTATATATGTGGTTTAAAGTTTTTATTTTAGTTTATATAAAAAGAGATTATCATCAAGATGGATGGGAAGGAGTTAAAAGTACAAAATGACACAACCAATAATATTAAGTTATGAAGATCCAACCCTATTCAAAACTCAACAAGTTATTGCAAAACAAGATTCACAAGGAATTAATTTAACTTATACAGATGAAACTTTATCTTTTACAGAAATGATGGAATATAGAGTCCCTGTTAACTCTGATGAAATATTAAATAATATGCAAGGCAATGGACATTTATTTGCAAATATTGGAGTTGGAGGGATTCTTACTTTTACATATCAAGATTATGATTATTTATTAGGATGTAATCAGCAATGTTCTGAAACTAATGATACTGCTTTTAATCCAATGGGAGGTTATGTTGAAATTAAACATTTAAATAATCTGGATTTAGCACAATTAAAAGAGATTTCAGAAGAACTTCTTCCTCTAACCTCAAATAATAGATTAATAAGATTTTTAAAAGGTGGACAAATAATCGGAAAGCCTTTTTCAGATTATTATTTTGATTTTCCAGAATCAATTGAACTTACTGACCTTCCAAGATATCAAGCACCTATCAGCAATTAACTGCAACAAATTCTGCCCACAATATCCTTGCTTCCTTAACCAATATGGTTGAAATCCAATCGGTCCATGCATATGTAAATCTGCTTTCATCTTAACATATTCCAGAAAAAACACTTTATAAGAATTATTATACTCACCTACAACCTATGATGAAACTTAAACCTCTCAGGGACCTTCGTATAAAGTCTGACCACAAAACTCAACGGAGAATGCAACAACCTCAACCGAACAACAGAAGAAAACATTCTAATTGGCGCTTTACTCAAATTAATTTTCGATTCCTCTTTATCATTCCAAACAGTTGGGACAGACAAAACCCTCGCTTTTTCTCTTCGCGCATAAAACAACAAATCAACATCAAACGTCCACTCAGTCGAACCCAACTTAGGAATAATTTTCTCAAGCAAATCTCTAGAAAAGATTTTCGCACCACACTGAGTATCTCGATGATTCAAAATAAACAAACTACGAATAATAAAATTAAAACCTCTACTAACAAACCTCCTCATAAAAGGCTGCCTAGCGTTTATCACACTCTTCTCATTCCACCTATCCCCAATCACCCCATCAACTCCTTCAATTTCAACAGATTTAACTAAATCATAAAACGCACTAGCTGGAGTCGCCCCATCCGCATCAACAAACCCAACATATTCAGAATCTCCTTTCAAACCATCCTTAAAACCCTCAACAATTGCAAACCCTTTTCCACCCCTCTCAAACTCCAAAATCTTCAACTCATCACATTTAAACATTTCAACAACTCCCAGAGTATTATCCTTACACGCGTTCAATACGACAATAATCTCAAAATCCAACTTCCCAGATTTCTTCAAATCTCCAAAATAATCAAAGTACTCTTTCAATGTGCTTCCAATCCTATTCTCTTCATTATACGCAGGGATCACAATACTAAATTTTGTCATAATCTATCTTTACTTTTGAGTATTAAAAAGCTTGCCACTATTGATGGAAGGATAGCTCCAATAAATAAACTAATAATTGACATTGAAAATATCTTCGTGGCCCCAATCCCAAACAAACCAAACAAACCAATCATTGTCGCTTCTCTTGTCCCTAAACCAGAAATTGTAATCGGAATCTGGGCAACAATCGTCGCAATAGGCAACACCGCAAGGTAATAAATAAACCCTAACTCAATCCCCAACGAAAGCCCGACAAAATAAGTAATTAAATAAATATTAACCCATGTAACCATGTTAATAATAAATACAAAAACCAAAAATCTCTTTTTGGGCAAGTCCTCATAAAATGAATCAAAAGTCAATTTAGCTTTTAGTTCATACCTCTTCGGAATAAATCCCTTGAATATAAATCTCAAAATCTTTCTGCTTCTACTTTCATTATAAAAAATCACAAAAATCACAACGAAAAGAAGGAAAATCAAAATAATGTAATTTAATGAGAAAGTATTAAACTTTTCCTTAAAAACAAACAACATAATAATCGCAATTACAAACAGCGACGCTAAATCAAGGACTTTATCAATAACAAAATTACTAATTCCCTTACCAATCTTACGGCTATACTCTTTCAAATATTCAGCCCTTATGGCTGCCCCAAGTTTTGAAGGGCTCACAAATCCATAAAAGTTTGCGATAATATTAATCCTAAAAGCTTCGGGAAATGGAACATTAATTTTTTGTTTCCTCGCAATCAAAAACCACTTAAACGTCTGAAGAAACATCACAACAATAACAAAAACAACCGCAACAAAAAACCATCCCCAATTAAGACTCAAAAATTCAACAAACACTTTCCTAACATCAAGTTTTATCAAAATATATGCAAAAATTGCAAGCCCAATAATTGGCAGATATCTTTTCCAATTAAATTTCATATAAATAAAACCCCCCTAAAAATAAACAGTGCAGCAATACAAATTAAAATCTGGAAAATAAAAATTATAAAAACCACATCTCTTTCATGAACCTGTTTTTTCAATTTACTCAAAATCCCGATTGAAACATGGGTCAAACCATAGAACTTCTCATAAGGCAACTTAAGATTCCCATCTTTATCTGGAACTCCAAATGATTGCTTCTTTAACTTCCCTCGAACTTTCAATCCAGACTCAATGAAATAAGGGATGAAAACAAAAAGAGCTATCCTTTCAAAATTTCCAAGTATGGCCATAATTGCAATCAATGCCCCAATAGTATACGTTAAACTATCCCCCGGGAAAACCTTCGCAGGAAATTTATTGTAAATATAAAACACAACTAAACAAGAAACCATTATTCCTCCAACCAATGCCAACCACAAACTCCCAGTGGCATAAGAAATAAAACTGAGAAAACCAATAATAATAATCCCCTGTCCAGCTTCCAATCCATTAAACCCAGCTAAGAAGTTATAAGTCGTAGCAGCGCCGGCAACAGCGAGCGGAAGAATCACCAACGGATAAATAAGACCCAAACTAACAGCTCCAATAAATGGGGCCCAAACCTCCTGAACTCCAGCATTAATCACCACTAACGGAATAGAAGCAATCAAAGCCAAAAAAACTCTGAACTTCGCGCTCAACCCCCCATGCTTCCACCCTAACAAGTCATCTGTTAACCCAATAATCGCAAATATCAAAATTACACTAATCAAACTAAAAATATTAAAATAGAAAATATAAAAGGTCTTGCATATAAAAAAGATAATTTTTATGTCTGTAATCCTGAACTAGATCTTATCAACGATTTAACTCAAATACCCTCTCCTTACCTTAATGGTTTTGTTCCTGACTCTTTGCTATTAAAACCAGATATTAGGGTAAATATTGAAACTCAAAGGGGATGTAATTTTAAATGTGCTTATTGTTTTTATCATAAAAATTTTCCAAAAGTAAAGTACAGAAATCCTTATAATGTTATAGATGAAATAGATTATGTTTATAAAAAAGGAGTAAAAATGGGGAGGATTGTTGATGCTAACTTTCTTTCTAATAAAGAATTTACAAAAATTATCTTAAAGGGTTTAATAAAAAGAAAAATAAAAATGTCTCTTTTTTTTGAAATACTTCCTCAATTTTTAGATGAAGAGATTGCAAAGCTTTTCGGAGATTATAAAAAAATATCTCCTGAGAACAGGGTTACAATTGGTATTGGAATCCAAACTATCAATCAAGAAGCTTTAGAGATTATCAGAAGAAAAATTCCTGTTAGTTTTTTTGAGAAGGCATTTAATCTCTTACAAAAAGAAAAAATTATAATCAAATCAGATATAATCCTAGGACTTCCTTTAGAAACAAAAGAAAGTTATTTTAAAACACTGGAATTCATAGTTGAAAAAATGAGATATGGAACAAATTATTTAAGTTTAGCTCTTCTAAGAATTCTTCCTGGTTCAGATTTAATAGAGATAGCCAAAGAAAGAAACCTTGTGATTGATCAAAGAGATAATTCTCATTTTGTTTACTCCACCCCCACTATGCCTAGGAAAGATATGCTAGAATGTCTTAGACTTAATGCAACAGCATTTAGATTATTATGTTCCATGGATATGGAAAAAAGAATGAAAATAAGAGATATGTATTTTGATATCAAAGATACACTTAAAATAAGCAATATAGAATTACTAAAATCTTTTACAAAAGAATTTTTTAATTTTTTAAAAAATAAAGATTCTGATTATACTAAACCTGATTTTCCTAATGCAGAAGATTATTATGAAAAAAAAATCCATAATGAGATTCCAGATGAATGGCTTATTGAAAAATTTAAAATTTTAAAAAATAAAAAATTAAATGAATCAAAAGAAAAAAATAAAAAAACAAAGATATTTTTAGAAGGAGCAGGAACTGCAACATGTATTTCAGTTTTAAAAGGTTTATCTGAACAAAAAGAACATGGATATCATGTTATAGTATCTGATATGGATGAATTTGTCGCGGGCAGATATTTTGCCCATGAATTTTATAAAACAATATCCTCTAAAGATGAGAATTATATCAAAAATATACTGGATTTTTGTATAAACAAAAATATTGATATATTTATCCCAATTATTGATTATGGTTTTGAGTTATTATCCAAAAACAAAAATCTTTTTCAAGAAAATAACATCTATATTATGATTGCAGATTATGACTCAATAAGTATATGCGCAGATAAATATAAAACTTATAACTTTTTTAAAGAAAATAATATTTCCACTCCTTACACCGACGCGCATATAAACGATTTCTCTTTGAAATTCCCAGCAATAATTAAACCTAGGATTGGAGGAAGATCCACAATAGATGTTTATAAAATTAATTCTTATAATGAGCTTCATTTTTATACAAAAAATAATAATAATTATGTAATTCAGGAATTTATTAAAGGAAGGGAATTTACAGCAGATTGTCTAAATAGTTTGGATGGAAAAGAGTTTATATCTTCAGTAATCAGAGAGAGACTTGAAACAAAAGGAGGACTTTCTGTAAAGAGCAGTTTAATTGATAAAGAAACTTCAAAAAGGATAGAACCATTTATTAAAAAAATATCTTTGTTATTGAAACTACCAGGAGTATATAATATTCAGGGATTTATCTCACATGAAAATAAAATATTTTTTACTGAAATAAATCCAAGATTTGCAGGAACTCATGCGTTCACAATTA
Source organism: Candidatus Woesearchaeota archaeon (assembly GCA_964424875.1). Classification (GTDB taxonomy): domain Archaea; phylum Nanobdellota; class Nanobdellia; order Pacearchaeales; family GW2011-AR1; genus ARS1285. Next base: position 1,576 of record CAYRKK010000042.1, on the reverse strand, counting down.
AAGCAGGTTTAAATTCTATTAAACATATTTTAGATATGTTTAAAGGAGATTCCATAGAAAAAATAAAATCAGAAATTAATATAAATCATAATCTTAAAATGTTAAGATTTTGGAATGAAATTTTCATAGAAGAAGGAGGCGCTCACACATGGAAAGATTTAATGAAATAGTCAAAAATAAAAGAATTATAATATGGGATTTTGACGGAACAATTGTAAATTTAAACATTGACTGGGACAATCTAAAAAATGATCTTCAAAACTTGGGTTATTCCCATAATTTATCATTTACAGAAACTTATTTAAATCATTTTTTAGAGATTCTCACTGAAAATGGATTAAAAGAACAAGCTTTTCAAATTATTAACTCCTATGAGTGTAAAGCCCCTTACAAAAAAATTGAAAAAACATTAAATATAATAGATTCTTTAAAAAATAAAATCCATTGTATTTTTAGTGATAATTTAGAAAGCACAATTTTAAGAATTCTTGAAGAAATAGGGATGTCAGATACTTTTAGAGTAATTATATCAAAAAACAGTGTTACCCAATACAAACCAAATGGTCAAGGCCTAAGGAAGATACTCCAGGAATTAAATGCAGAACCAGTAGATGCATTATATATCGGAGATGGCTGGAAAGATGAAAAAGCAGCAGAAGAATGTAATATAGATTTTTTAAAAAAAAAGATAGAGGTTATGGATAAAAAAATGCAAGTCCCCTTCCTTAACCTAAAAGCCCAATACAATTCTATAAAAGGAGAAATACAAGAAGAAATAAACTGGGTTTTGGAAAATACTTCTTTTGTTTTAGGAGAAAAAGTTAAAAATTTTGAAAATAACTTTGCTTCTTATTGTAATAAAAAATATGCAATTGCAGTTAATTCAGGAACAGCTGCATTGCATCTTGCTTTATTATCTAATGGAGTAAACTCTAACCATGAGGTTATAACCATTCCAAATACATTTATAGCAACTGCAGAAGCAATTTCTCATGCAGGAGCTAAACCTGTTTTTGCAGATATTGATGAAACCCATAATATTGATGTTTTTAAAATTGAAAACAAAATAACCCCTAAAACAAAAGCAATTATGCCTGTGCATTTATTTGGACAACCTTCTAATATGGATCCGATAATCAGAATAGCAAAAGAATACAATTTAAAAATTATTGAAGATTGTTGCCAAGCACATGGAGCAGAGTATAATAATATAAAAGTTCCAATATCTGAAACAGGATGTTTTAGTTTTTATCCAGGTAAAAATTTAGGAGCATATGGTGAGGGAGGAATAATTGTTACAGATAATGAAGAAATAGCTAAAAAATGTTCAGCACTTAGAGCACACGGTGAATATCCAAAAAATACTCATTCTTCAGTTGGATATAATTATCGGATGGAAGGCATGCAAGGAGCTATATTAAATGTAAAATTAAAATATCTTGATGAATGGAACAGAAAAAGAATAGAAAAAGCAGAACTTTATAATGAACTATTGGAAGAATTAAAAGGAACTATAAATTTTCCTCAAAAAAAACCTTTTTATAAACATGTTTATCATCTTTATGTTATAAAATTT
>CAYRKK010000041.1:0-9201 GCA_964424875.1 Candidatus Woesearchaeota archaeon | reverse complement strand
TAACAGATTGGTAGGTTGGATTAGTTATGGTCATGAACGAAGTGAATTAACTTGAAATCCCTTACTTCATGCTCTCCTTATTCATAAACATTTACCAAACAATTTTAAACTATTATTTATTAATTATTCTATGCAAGAAAAAAAAGTGGTGTTTAGTGATTTGGATGGAACTTTGTTAAATAATAAATATAGTTTTGAAAGTGCAGGAGAATCTTTGGAGATTTTAAAAGAGCAGGAAATTCCCTTGATTTTAGTTAGTAGTAAGACAATGGCAGAGATTGAATTTTATAGAAAGAAATTGGAAAATAATCATCCATTTATTTCTGAAAATGGAGGAGCAATATTTATTCCTAAAAATTATTTTTTTAAAGAGAATAAGGAAAAATTGAAAAGATTGAAAGGATTAAGGGAGAAGTATAAAGTTGTTGAATTAGGAGTTTCTTATAAAAAATTAGTTAGTGTTTTGGGAAAAATAAAAAAGAAAATTTTTATTAAAGGGTTTTCAGATATGTCGGGGAAAGAGTTGAGCAAAGATTCTGGTTTAAGTTTAAAGCAAGCTAAGTTAGCTAAAAAAAGAGAGTATGATGAGGCATTTAAATTAGAAAATAAAAAAGATGAAAAAATTATTTTTAAATTAATAAAAAAGCATGGTTTAAATTATACAAAAGGTGGAAAGTATTATCATATTTTAGGTGATAATGATAAAGGAAAAGCTGTTGAGATTTTAAAAGAGTTTTATAAAAAAAAGTATGGAAAAGTTTTTGCAATTGGTTTAGGAGATTCTGAAAATGATTTGCCTATGTTCAGGGTTGTTAATAAAAGTTTTTTAATTAAAGGACCTAAGGAATGGAATAAAATTATTATTAAATCTTTAGGAATGGATAATGAGTTTGTTAAAAGAGGTGAAGAGGTTTTTAAAGAAAGCAAGAGAGTTTTAAAAAAATTTCAGTTTTCTAATGGAGCTATTTTAGCTAGTCCTCCAAAAGGAAGGTACCCTTATATTTATCCAAGAGATCATGCTATTTGTATTTTAAGTTTAATTGATTGTGGGGAATTTGGGAGAGCAAAAAAAGCTTTAAATTTTATTTTAAAAACTCAAAATAAAGAAGGAAGTTTTCCACAAAGATTAAATAAAAAAGGAAAAGATGTAAGTTATAAACCAATACAATTAGATAATACTGGTTTGGTTTTATATGCTTTTGCAAAATATATTCAGGAGTTTAAAGATAAGAAGTTTTTAATTGAGAATCGTGGGAAGATTAGTAGGGGTGTTAAGTATATTAAAAATCAATTAGATAAGAAAAAGAATTTGTTTTTTACTCCAAATAGTATTCATGAATTTCCTCCTTTGGAAAAAGGTTTAGAAATTTGGGTAAATGCAGTTTGTTATGGGGCTTTAGAAGAATTAGAAAAAATTAAAATTAAAAGTATTGATTTAAAAAAAATTAAAAAATCTATTAAAAGATATTTTTGGAATGGAAAATATTTTATTAAAAATATAAGATTGAATGAGTCTAGTTCTGCTGTATCAGAAATTGATGCAAGTAGTTATGCATTAGCTGATTTTGGAGTTTTTGATGATAAAAATGAGATGATTAAGAAAACAGTTAGTGAAATTGAAAAAGAATTGTGGCATAAAAAAATAGGGGGGATTTGCAGGTATAGGGAGTATATAGGGAGGAATAATGGGGGGTGGGGTGCTTGGCCTCATTTTACTTTAATGATTTGCAGGCATTTTATAAAAATTGGAAATAGAAAAAAAGCTAATGAATATTTAAATTGGGTTATGAATATTGCTTGTGATAATTTATTACCAGAACATATTGCTTTAAAAAAAGATTTTGAAAAATGGGTTAATGAATATAAAAGGGCTGGTTTATTTAGAAAAGACAGGGAGATTATGATTAAGAATATAAGAAAGTCAAAAATGTTTTGTGAAAAAGGACTTGCTTATTCTGTCTTGCCTTTGACATGGCCTCATGCTGAATTTATAAGAACTTGGGGGTTGTATAGAAAAAAGTTTTTATAACCTGATTTTTTTATATCATAATAAAAAAGAGGCATAGTTTGTGAAAAAATAAAATGATAGAAAATCTTAATGAATTTAAAAAAGATGTGGAAAGGGCTAGTGAGCTTGGGAAAGATATTACAAGAAAAATTAATCTTAAGAATTATAATAAAATTGTTTTTTGTGGAATTGGTGGAAGTGCTGTTGCTGGAGAAGTTGTTAGAAGTTTAGATTTAAAAATTCCTGTTTTTATAATTAGAGAAGAATTACCTAAATTTGTTGATAAAAAAACCTTATGTTTTATTATAAGTTATTCTGGAAATACTGCTGAAACTATTGGGCTTTATAAATCTGCTAAAAAGAAAGGTTGTGGAATTATTATTGTTTGTTCTGGAGGTAAATTAGGAAAAGTTAATGATGATAAAGTTATTGTTCCTTGTGGTTATGTTCCAAGAGAAGCTTTTGTTTATTTATTATTTCCTGTTTTAAATATTTTAAAAATAAAATATAGGGTTAATAATATTATTAAGAATATTAATGAAAAAGAGATGAGTAGAAGTAAAAAATTAGCAAAGGAATTAAAAGGAAAAATTCCAATTGTTTATGTAGATTCTGAAAAGCTTGGTTTTTTAGGTTATAGGTTTCAGACTTTTTTTAATGAGAATTGTAAAATTTTAAGTCATTCAAATTATTTTCCAGAACTTGCTCATAATGAAATTGAAGCAGAAACTGGAAAAGATTTTAAATTTATATTATTAGTTGATAAAAAAACAAGAGTGGTTAAAAAAGCCAATAGGTTTTTGAAATTTTTTGAAATCAGAATAAAAGGCAAGAGCTTAATTGAAAAAGTAGTTTACGCTCTTTATTTTGAATATATGACAAGTTATTATTTATCTAAGGTTTTGAAAGTGGATTATAGGGTGATTAAGAAGATAGAAGGTTTGAAGAGATGAATTTTGTATTAAGTAAAATGGGTTAAATGGAAAATTAGGAAGCTTTGCTAACCTAATTTTCTAATTTTTTGAAATTGTATAAATCTTAAAAGTTATGGAGAAGTTGATGAGTGAAGATTAAAAACTGTTCTAGATTTTAGTTTGGGTGAAGATAGGTTGGTGATAAAAAATCATGATTAAGTATACCTCTTAATTTTAGGTAGAATAAATTTAAGTGAGAGAATAAATATAAATCCGCAGATAATAGTTATAAGTAAATAATAAATAAAATAAGATTTTTCTGTGTAAAGTTCTTGTTGTTCATATTGGTCTGTCTGGTTTATGATTTGTTGTTCATTTTGTTCAGCTATTAGTAATCCTGTTATTATTCTTTTTTCATTGTTTTTTTGAATTAGTTGTTTGTTGTTTTCAAATATATTCACAAGATTAAATAAAATTAAAAGAGTAATGATTGTTATTGAAAGATACATGATTGGTGTGTATAATTTGTTTTCAAAGATTTTCATTTTTTGTTTTTTGCACTGTCTCCTTTTTTTACTTCTTCTGAATCAAAGTTTATTGCAAGATAATCTCCTTCTCCTAGTTTAAATCTGTCAATTGTGTCTTTGGGAATTGTGACTACAAATGAGTTTCCCACTTTTCTTAGTTTTACATCGAATTTTCTTTTCATTTTAATTATTTAAAAAATTTATTTTAGACTTTGGGTTTATTAGACATCAAGATTTGTTTTAAAACACTAAGGGAAAAATCCCCTTAGTGCACCTCTTTGTCCCCTTCAGAGCCGTATATACATAGTGTATACAGTATATAAATGTTTTTATTTTTATTTTTGAAGAATTACTTTGTTTTTGTATATACATTGTGTATACTGAAGGTTTTGAGTTAATTCTAAAAATCATGCGCCATGCGGGAATCGAACCCGCGTCTGAACCTTGGGAAGGTTCTATTCTACCACTATACCAATGGCGCTTATAAAATAATAAGGAAAGAGTTGTTAATAAGTTTTAATGTTCTGATAGATAATTTTATTAATGTTTGTTTTGTGGGTTTTGTATGGTAAAGAAAAAATTTTATGTTACAACAACAATCCCATATGCAAATGCAGTACCACATATAGGATTTGCATTAGAGATAGTTCAGGCAGATGTTATAGCTAGATGGCACTCTTTACAAGGAGAGGATGTTTTCTTTTTAACAGGTACTGATGAACATGGAACAAAGAATTATCAAACTGCAAAAAAAGAAGGATTGAATCCGCAGAAGTTTGTTGATAAAAATTCAGAGAAGTTTAGAGAATTAACTAAGAAACTTAATATTTCTAATAATTATTTTATTAGAACAACTGATAAAAAAGTTCATTGGCCTGGGGTTGTTAAAATTTGGAAGACTTTGACTGAGAAAGGAGATATTTATAAGAAAAAATATACAGGTCCTTATTGTAGTGGTTGTGAGAGGTTTATTACTGAGAAAGAACTTGAAGATGGGAGATGTCCAAATCATCCTAGCTTAGAAATACAACAATTATCCGAAGAGAATTATTTTTTTAAATTAAGTAAATATTCTGATAAAATTGAGAAATTAATAAATTCTGAAAAGTTAAAGATTAATCCTGAAAAATGGAGAAATGATTTTTTAGGTTTAATTAGAGAAGGATTAACTGATGTTAGTTTTTCTAGGGATAAAGAACATCTTCCGTGGGGAGTTCCAGTTCCTGGTGATGATGAACAGGTAATGTATGTTTGGTGTGATGCACTTACAAATTATTTAACTGGAATTGGATTTCCTGATAAAAAGTATAAGAAATATTGGCCTGCTGATGTTCATGTTGTTGGAAAAGATATGTTAAGATTTCATACTGGTATATGGCCCGGAATGTTATTGTCTGTAGGGTTACCTTTACCAAAGGAAGTTATTGTTCATGGTTTTTTGACTGTGGATGGAAAGAAGATGAGTAAATCCTTAGGTAATGTTATTTCTCCTTTGGAATTAGAAGAAAAGTATGGAGCTGATTCTATAAGGTATGTTCTTATGAGGACAACCCCTTTTGGAGAAGATGGAGATTTTTCTGAAGATGTTTTAATTAACAGACATAATAGTGAGTTAGCTAATAAACTAGGAAATTTAGTTAGTCGTGTTAGTAGTTTAGCTGAAAAAAATGGAATTGAGAAAACTGATAATAAATTGTTAAAGAAGTTGAAGATAAAAAAGATTGAGAAATTAATGGAAGGATTTGAATTAGATAAAGCTTTGAATGAGATTTTTGCATTTATTGATGTTTGCAATGAGTATGTTCAATCTGAGAAGCCATGGGAGAGTAAGGATAAGAAAGTTTTGTATGAGTTAGTAGATAGTATTAAAGTAGTTGCAATTTTATTATGGCCCTTTATTCCTGAAACAAGTGAGAAAATTGCAAAGCAATTTGGGTTTGAGATTAAGTATGATGAGATTGGTAAGGGAATTAAAGTTAAAAAGATTAAGAAGGGTGAGATTTTGTTTAAGAGGGTTGGGTGAGGTTGATTAACTATTCTTAATGAATTCTTTTAATAGCTTAATAATTTCTTCTTGTTTTTTTGGTAAAAAACTAATAGAACCTGCATTTTTATGTCCTCCTCCTTCAACAAACGAATCAGGAGATTTTTTATTTAAATATTCTATTAATTTATGGACTGAAAAGTTTGCTTTATCTGTTGCACGAATTGTTAAAGCAGTATTCATTATTCCGACAGAGACTAAACTATCAACTTTTTTTGATTTTTGCAAGTCATCATGAACCATTCCAACACACATACCTGGTTTTGGGAAAAATCCAAATCCTGGAAAAGTATTATCAATATTAAGGCTTTGTAATGTTACTTCTCCAATTTTTTCTAGTTTTGCATTTGCTTTAGAGATTGAAAGGCCTTTTTCTTTTAATTTTTTTATATGAGGTGCAAGTAGTTCAACTAATTGTTTTTGTTTTTCTCTTGGTTCACCAAATAACACTCCAATATATTCTCTAACTTCCATGAATCTTACTTTAGCTGAAACAAAATCAATAACACTAGAAATGTCATTCAATAGTTCTTTTGAATATCCTTCTTCTTTTGCAATCTTTAAATATTCTTCAATAATTTTTAGATCTCCTAAATCAATTCTATCTGCAAGTCCTGCCATTGCAGGTATTTGTTTAATATTTTCAATAGGATTAATTAGTCTTGCTAGTTCTGCACAGAGCATTCCTGCAGAGAATTTAGCACCATCTTCTCCAACTAAAAATGGATTGATGTGTGTTAAGACTTCTGAACTTATAACATCTTTATCTGCATAGTGGTGATCAATTACAATAAATTCCATTCCATGAACTTTTCCATGTTTTATTGCTAGTAAATCTTCAGGACTTGAACCATTATCTGTAATTATTACAAGGGGCATTTTATTTGAAAACTTTGCAACATTTCTTAAAGATAATGCAGCATCCCTGATGGAGTCATCAATCTCATAAAACGGTGCAGCACAAGGAGCTCTTAAAAAAAATTCCCAAGCAGCTTTCTCTGAAAGTTGTTCTTTAGTAATTAATGGTAAGATTGCTTTTTCAAGTGCATATCCTGCACAATAACCATCAGTATCATTATGATGTCTAACAATTATTGGTCTTCCTTGAATTATTGCAAGTCTTATTTCTATTGCAGCTTTAATAAAAGATTCTCTTAATTTATTAAGAATTCTACTATTTACTAAAAAATCAATCGGTTTAATTTCTGCTCTTTTTTTCTGTGTATCTAAAATTTTTTCTAAGAATTCTTCATGTTCATGTTCATCAAGTTTAGATATTCTCTTAATTTCACCTTCTAATTCTCCTTTGAATTCTTCAATAATGATTATTGCTTTAACAGTATCTCCTTCATTTAATTCAGGATAAGCACGTTCTCCAGGACCTTCAAATCCCTTTAACCCAAAAGTTCCAGTACCATCTGAAACTACAAAAATAGTAGGACCTCCTGTTTGAACAATTTTATCAATAACTCCACTTACAGCCACTAATTGTTTAGAGAGTTCTGGAGTTAAATCTGAAAGCTTTATTTCATTAACTTTTTCTGGTTCTTCTCTTCTTTTTGAATGACTAAAATTATCAAACTTTTTTTTTCTTTTTGAGTTTTGTTTTTTATTAAATTTTTTATTTTTCATAATCAAGTATGTAATCTAGAGTTTATAAACTTCTCTTGCTTTTTTTAAACAATTATATTGGGAGATTACTTCTGATATTGGGGATTTTCCTTGGAATAAGTATTTATATTTCAATTAACCTTCCAACCAGGATCAACAACACCTTCTGATTGAAGAAGTTTGACTTCAGACATGTCATCATTTACTGCTGCAAGAATCATGCCTTGACTTTTAATTCCTTTTATTATTTTTGGTTCTAAATTTGTAAAGACAATACATTTTTTCCCTTCTAATTCTTCTTTTGTATAATATTGTTTTAATCCTGCTACAAGGACACGGGTTTCTGTTCCTAAATCTATTTTTAGTTTATAGAGTTTATTAGCTCCATCTATATTTTCTACTTGCATTATTTCTGCTGTTCTTAAATCAAGTTTTTGCCAGTCATTAAAAGGTATTGTTTGTTTTTCTGTCATTTTTGTATGGAACTCGTATGAAAACCTAGGTTTTCCTAATAAGTCACCCTTCCTAAGATAGGGTTTCTTTAAGAAACCTTGTTTTTATTATTTTTGTTCTGTTTTCTTATTAATATATTTATTTGGTTTTATGAGATACTATTCTTGAATCTCTTTTGAATGTTTTAATATTAGTTTGAATAATTTGTTTATATAATTTTTGTTTATATTATATTTTTTAGATAGTGTTTCTATTTTTTTAAAGATGAGAGCTTCTCTTTTTTTATCTTGAAGTTTTAAGTTATTCTTTTTTTTATAATCTCCTACTTTTTTAGAGATTTTTGTTCTTTTTGAAAGTAGGTTTATGATTTGACAATCTATTTTGTCAATTTGCTTTCTGAATTTTTCTAGAGGGGTCATTTTAATCCAATGGTTCTTAAAAAATTTCCAATAATTCCTAATCTATTTGGATTTTCAAGCGGTATATCTTGTCCAAGAATTCTTTTTGAGGTGTCTAAGTAGTTTTTTGCTGCTCTGCTTCTCGGATGTGTGTGGATAACTGAATTTTTCATTATTTGAGATATTTTTATTGAATCATCTTCAGGTATTATTCCTAAAATTGGGACTTCAAGCATATCCTTGATATTTGGGATTGACATTTCAATTCTTTTTCCTTGATATCTTGTAATAATAACTCCTGTAATAGGTTTGTTTTTTTCTTCAGCAAGTTTTATTGTTTTAAGTGCATCTGTTACAGCAGACATTTCTGGGTTTGTTATGATTATTATTTCATCAGATGCATCCATTGCACTTCTTGCTTCTTCACCTAATCCTGCTGCAGAGTCAATTAAGACATAATCTGTTATTTTTTTTAATTTCCTTGTTATTTCGATTAATTTTTTATAATTTATTTTTTCAGATTCTTTTAATGAAAGAGAGGCAGGCATTACTTTTGTTCCTGATTCATGTTCATAAATTGCATCTTCAATTTTAGCTTGGTTGTTTAAAACATGATTTAAGGTTATTGGAACAATCGGAGCTCCTAAATGAATTCCAACATTAGGAGTAGTTAGGTTTGCATCAATTATAATTACATCTTCTCCTAAGTGATTCATAGATGTTGCTAAGTTTATTGCAGAAGTTGTTTTACCTACTCCTCCTTTTCCAGATATTATTGCATATATTTTTGTCATTTTAATAGATAATATTATTAGTATTTAAAACTAATTGAGAAAGTTTTAATTTGACTTTTTTGTTTTTGATGTTTTTAATTTAATTATTTGCTTGTGAGAAAAAGTTTGGTGTAATTTATAAATCTTTCTAGAATCTCTGAATATTCTTTTAGTTTATCTAAATTAATTGCTGTTTCTTCCCATTTATAGGTTACTCTTAAGCAAACCCCTTTTCTAAACTCGCTTTCTTTTGTTTTTGGAAGGGCATCAATTAGTTTGAACATTTCATATTCCTTTAAAGCATCTATTACTTCGGGGTTTTTTTTAAATACTTTTTTTATTAAGTCTATTTTTAGTTTTGGTGCAGTGGGAATTTTTTTAATTTTCTTCTTTTTTTTAGCTTTGTCTAATAATCCTTCAAAAGCATAATCCATCATTATTTTCCATCTTTTTATTAAATTAATCATAACATC
>CAYRKK010000040.1:0-9217 GCA_964424875.1 Candidatus Woesearchaeota archaeon | reverse complement strand
AATTTCAACCAACCCATCCCTCAAATCTTTTCATCACCAATGCACACTTTTGTTCATTACTAATGCACACTTTTTCTCTCTTAATCAACCTTTTCAAAATAATCAAATGTTACGTTCTACTGTAACATATTAAAAATCCTCTTCAACCCTCACCTCTCACTCAACAAAACCTCTACTTTCTCAACAATATCTCTTGATTTTTCAATAAGCTCTGATAACAATACCTCATTCACACTTGTTTTGGTTCCATATTGAAATTCTTCTCTTAATGATTTAGCATCTTTAGCAGTCATTTGTTCTGTTGTCCTAATAAAAATTAAATCTTCAATATCAAAATTAATTTCTTTAGTTTCAATTAAAAATTCTATTGTATTAATTGTGCATTCATGATTTTTAGATTCAAATCCTTTTTTAAATAATATTGCTAAAAGTGCATGATACATTGCATAATAAGATTGAGAAACTGCCCAATCCTCAAAATTTCCTTCCACATTATAATCTGCTGCCCTTAAATTATGTTTTGCTTTTTCTATATGTTCTTTAGAAAGATTATCCTTAGGATTAATTCTTTTCATTCTTTTTTCATTTGCAAGACACCAATCCAACTTAGATTTACTACTTAACATTTTTCAACACATCTAAAAATACTGATTCTCCTTTTAAAACAACTCCAGTCCTAAGAATATCAAGAATTACTTGTTTTTTAGTTTTTATTTCTTTAATTAAATCTTTTTTTTCTAATATCAAAGGAACAATTGGTTTTGTTCTTACTTTTGATAAACCTAAACAAAATTTAGTAACCTCTTTAGGTTTATTTGTAACAAATAAAACATCAACATCATTAAAACATTTATTATTTAAAACAGAACCAAATAATATAATAAGTTCTGCATTTTCAAAATTCATTATCTCTTCCCCATATATCTTAGAATATCCTTCTAAAACCCTTCTCTCTTCAATAAGAAGTAACTCACATAATTTTAATATTTCATTATTTTCTAAATTTATTTGATAAAACTTTGCATTTCCCAAATTAGAAGAAAAAACCATATTACTTTCTTCCAACTTCTTAAAAATTTTAAAAACACTTCCCACACTTATTTTTAATTTTTTAGAAATCTGATTGATGTTTTCTAATTCTAAATTTTTCAATAAATAAAGTATTATCTTTTTTGTATTTTTAGGTATCATTTTAAAATATTAAACAAATAAGCAATTGTTTTTATATTTTCACTTAAAGTGAATAATTATTCATTATTAATGAATGTTTATAAAGTTTTCTGTCGCATCTTATTCCCCATTCTCATTTTCTTCAACCAGCACCCTTACACTCTCTCAAATTATTTCACCCAACTTTTATAAACTATATTTTACTAACTAATTTATGAAAAAGAGTGTATCAAAATCATATTTAGCAATTGCTGTATTTTTAATCTTAATCCTAACAATCCAATTTATAATTACACAAATAGATGATGATTCTTTTATATATGGAAATGAATTTGAAAAATACTACCTAGGAAAAACAAGCACGGGGGTAAGGGATAAGATGATTGAGGATAACCCAGAAAGATTTATCACAGGACTTCTAGCCAGTCCAGAAAGCAAACAAAAATTCATTGAATCATGGTTTGAAAACGACTTAAACTCTCCAGATAAAACCCCCTATATAAGCGATGCATCAAAAACAATATTATTTAAAAAAATATATGAAAAAGACAAAGACTTTGCATTAGAAATACTCCAACAATCAATAACAAAAATACAACAAACAGCCCCTCAACATTACGACAAATTCTACAGGGGAAAAATAACTACACTAGACATCAACCCAGCTATTTTAGAAAACCTAAAATGGAAAGAAAACACATTAACAATTCAAGATGAAGAAGGTAAAACAAAAGCATTTCTTGATTTTGACAATCCTCCTAAATTCATAAGAGAAATTTTAATACAACAAAAATCAGAAGAAGATGATACTTCTCAATTTGCAATAATATCAGATGACGGCACTGCTAAAAAAACAATTAAATTTGATTCAGGAAGCATAGATGAAGAACTAAGAGTTTTAAGACCAGATGGAACTAAATTTGGTTCAATAAATTCAGGAATAAAATCAGTTGAATTAGAAAATAATAATCTGCAAATACAATATTATGATATAAATGGGCAAGTTAAACAAACAAGTATTTCCCAAGATGAATTACAACAAGATAAATTTCAAGAAATTATAAAGATACTAAAACCACAACTTGAATCAGATACTCAAATGGATTTTGTAACAATCCAAAAAATATTAACTCAAGAACAAACAAAAACAATTATCACAGAACTTTTAAACAACATACAAGATTTAAAATTAGATTCAATAACACCAAATGCAATAAGTTTTGGATATAGAAGAAAAGACAGAAAAGCTCAAGATGAAACAATTGAATTCAGCTTTGATGAAAACCAGGAACTTAATATAAAAGCATCAGAACATGCAACAGTTGTATCTACAAATTCAAAACAAGAACCAGACTTAGTTCTTAATTCAAACCAAGAATTAGAAGCAGATTCAGAATTTTTATTTAATAAACATGGAGAACTTTTAGCTCATAAAAATACAGAAGCAATTATCTTTGATTCAGATGGTTATGAATCAATTACTTTTAAATCAGAAAAAGTCATGATAGGAACAACAATCGTAAAAAGCAGTTTAGCAGATGTAATTTCAAAAATTGGTTTTGAAGAATTTTTAGATGCTGATGGAAGAATAAGTAGTGAAAAAATACAAGCTGTATTAAAAGGAGAAACACCCTTAACTGATGAAACATCAAAAAGAGCTATTGAAAAATTTCTTGCATTATTAGAAAAAGACACTAAAATGTTTGAACATTTAATTGCACGAGAACCAGTTGATACGCAAGCAGAAATAATTGCTTTCTTAAAAGAACATTTAAAAAACCCAGAACTTCAAATCACAACAAAAAATAGAATACAAGATACCCTAGATGTTCTTAAAAAAAATTTAATCCTAAGTACTGAAAAAACTTTAATAGGTATGCTTGGAGATGGAGGAAGAGAAAGATGGGATAAACTTCTAGAAAACGAAGGTGTAAAACTTTTACTTGATGAAGCACAAGAACAAACAGAAAAAGCTTTATCAACATTAACAACCCCTCAAAATCTTCAAATACTAACAAATTATTATAATAATCCTGAGGATTCAAATGCAAAAGATGCTTTTAATAAATTAATTCAAACTGCTTTAACTCAACATGTTCAAGATTATGATGTTTTATATAGTAGTGGAGCCTTTGAACAAATTAAAACTAAAATTCAAGAAAACTTGCAAGGTATTTCTTCTCCTGATTCTGAATTTAATCTAGAAAATAAAATACAAACTAAAATAAATGATTTAATTACTAGTACAAAGTTTACTGATTTTATTCAACAAACACTTGAAACTTCTAAGAGTGAAGGAATTACAGAAGAAAGTTTAGCAACAACACTTCAAACAAAAATAAGAGGAGAAGTAGAGCAAGGTATTAGAGATTTTATTGAAGATAAACCTAAATTAGAATTAACTGATGAGGAAATAACACAAATTACTGAAACATTATATCCTAAAGCAGATGCAAAAAGTACAGCTCAAGCATTTATAGCTATTTATAATCAAGCTAAAACAGAAGTTGAAAATGAAAAAGAAAATTTCATAACTTCACTTAAAACCGATTTAGAAAAATTAAGACAACCAAGATTTGAAACACACCTTTTAATTGATGTAGAACTAGGAGACATAGTTTATACTGGAAATCAAAAAGCAGAAGTTGACACTAAAATACCTTTAAGACAAGTAAAAGTCCAAAATACTGGTTCAGAAGATAATGCATTTACTTTAAAAAGCAATGGAAATATTATAGCTCAATTTATTGACAAAGAAACTAAAATCTCTAGAACAACCACTGGACTTGTTGCAGGCATTGATTTAATAATAAATGAAAATGCACAAGGAAATAATAAATTAAAACTTGTTTCAAGAGGAAACACTTATGAACTTTATGACCTAGGCAATCCAACAAGAGTTAAAGTATCAAGAGACCAAGGCACTGCAACAGTTACAGGAATACCAATATTAGGTGAAATTCCTTTAATAGCATCAGAACTAGAAATAACAACATCAAAAGATATTAAAGACATTGGTGCTGACCCAAATGCAGAAATTAGAATAACAAATATTGCTCAAGGAAATATGGGTGGTTTAATTGGATGGATTGTTAATTTAGTTGTTCAATATCAAGCAGGTAAAAAACCACAAGACCTTTCAGGATTTGTTTCATCATTTAATACGCAATTAGATGCTCAAGCAAATGAAGCTAGGAAAATATCAGGCTTTGAAGAACAAATAGTAGAAGGAGAAGAGTTTATTAAATTTGTAGAAATAAATAATATTGAAGTTCCAAATAATCAAAGAAAAGAACTAGAAGATAGTCTTTATATGGGAAGACGAATTTTAAATGACCCATCAAACAATGCATTTAAAGCAGAATTTCTACCAATAATAAATTTCTTAGCATCACAACAACTTCCACATCACCAAAGCATTGTTTTTACAAATAATGGAGTAAGTGTTGCAGGAAATAGTTTTAATGGAGGAAATCCAAATAAGGTTGCTTATAGAATGATAATGAGAGAAATAGAAAAAAACAAGGAACTTGCAATATCTCATAAATATGTAGATATGCAAGGAAATATAGTTAGTCAAGGAACTTTTGGAACTCAAGGAAATTCTCAAAATCAAGGAGGGGGTTGTATACTTTGTAATTTATTTAGAAATTTATAAACAATCTAAACTTAAAAACACTATGAAAAAAAGAGTTGCATTAATTTTAATAATGATTTTAATAAACCTAACCTTAGTTATTACTCCAACATTAGCTTCAGGTGATGAAGATAATGATTTAACATATTATAATTCAGTAAAAAGTCAGGAATTTTTTGATTTAAATCCTGGAGATAAACAAAAGGTATGGAAAGATTCAGAAACATGGGAGGGCATAAAAACAAGAACTGAAAAACAAACAGCAATTATAGAACTAACTAATAATATTATAGAACAAAGAATTGAAGCAAATAAATTAACAAAAGGATATATTGCAATAATGGAATTAGGAGGAAGTGTTCTTTTAGAAAATTTTAAAGAGGCAGGTTTAAATGATTTTTTAGGAATAGACCTTTCAGAAATTTATAAAAATAAAAAAAATCTAGGACAATATTTAAAAGATACTTATGGAATTGATTTTGATATTCAAGAAACCAAACTTGAAAGCATTGTTGGTTTTGACAGTTCCAAACTAACCTGGTCAGAAGAAGCAGGTGAAAACAAAAACATTATTGGAGATGGAAATGTTTGGCTAGATTTAGAAAAAATCCCAACAGGAGTTACTGGAATTGAATACAAAGAAGGAGATACAAAAGGAGGCAAGTACACAGGAGGAAGTTTTATTTTAACACATAATTCAGGAATGGAAATTGTTCTTGCACCAGGAACAACAAATCCCGATGGAACAATTAAATTCTTATCACAATATTATGAAGATTATAAAGAACCAGGAGATAAAAAACTATTTAGAATAGATGGAATTAATCTGCCCCCTCCTAATTTAAGAAACTTTAATTTCCCAACAACCAGTAGTGATGGAAGCCCAATAACTGGAAAAGTAATTTTCACTGAAAATGGTTTTAAATTAACAGGAGATGCTCAAGTAAAATACAGCCAGTTTTCATTTACAGGAACAAAACTAGGTGAAGATTCTCAAGAAAGCTATATTCAATTTCACAAAGATAAATTCATAATAAAAGGAACAAAGTTTGAAAGACAAGATTATCTAATTTCCCAACCAACAAAAGATGATTTTATTATTCATTTTGGAACAATAGAATATCTTGGAAAAGATGAAGATGGTAATGAAATAAAAGACTTTGCTTCTTTAAATTTAGATGGTTTAGTTAAACAAGCGAGTTTTGAAGATTCAGAAGCAGCAACAATGGGAGATGTAATAAATCCCATTAAAAGAAAGTCTATTACATCTCCTGCCTCAAAACAAATCCATTTTAAATTTAATGAGCAAGGAGAACTTACACATGTAAGTAAAGACAATATCAATGATGGAAAATTAATCCCATTAACAATTGGTTTAAGGGGAGAAAGTTATTTAAAAGATATTTATGAACAATCAGGAACCACAGTCAAAGAAATAATAGACACAGCCACCCAAGGTGAATCTATTGGTTACAATGATATAAAAAAATTATTTTATGAAGATTCAACACTAAAAGAAAATGCAAGACAAATAAAAATTGATTCATATCAAGATAATTTTGTAAGTATAATGGGTGAAAATGTTTTTGTAGGAGGAAAAGGGGATATAGAAATATTAAAACCATTAAATAGTTTAACAGGTGTTGATGCAAAGGATTTCAGTGTAAATGTTGGAGAACTTCCATTAAGATTTAGTGAATCAGGGATATGGAAAAAAAGAGGAGGACATGAAGGAGAAACTTTTAATATTAATTCAATAACTGCAATAAAAAGTGGTGAACTAATGGACACTATTCTAACTACTCCAAACAATGAAAAAAAACCTGTTACAAGTTTTACAATTAATACAAATAATCCTCAAGGTAAAATCTATACTGAATCAGAAACCCTTACAGCAGGAAGAGAAATTCTTGCAATAGTAAATGGTATTACTGTAGATGTTTATACTAAACTTGATAAAGAAAACCTCCCAGAAGTTTCAGCATTAAGTGGATACTCTTATAGAAATCAATTCATTGATCAATTACTAGAATCAGATTTATCAGTAAATATTGATGTTTATGTTCCTAAAGGTTTAACTCTAAAAGGAGATAAAGTAAAAAAGATTTTAGATGATATAGTTTTTCCAAGATTTTTTGATGCCCTTGCTATGACTCCTCTACCAATAGAACCTGAAACAAAAAGAGTAATTAAAAGGGAAACTGCTGAGAAAATAAGCACTATCTCAACTCAATCAGTAAAAGATGTGCAAGCTTTTAAAGGAGGTAAATTTTCACTTTCTTATAAAAAAGATGGGACAATTGATATTCAATTTCCAGAGCAAGGGGTAAAAACCATAACAGGGCATGAAGAACTTATAAAAGACACAAGGCAAGCTCTTATAAGACTCCCTCGTTTAGAAGAAAGGACTGTTAATTTTGATTTTTATTATGTTTTTGGAGAACAAACATACTTATGGCCACGGGATTATCTTTATCCTCTATGGAAAAGAACAATTGGAAATACAGGTTCAAGAAGCAGGGTATCAGGCCCATCAGACAATGAATTCTTTTATGGAGATATGGATAGAAAACCAGGAGAAGAAATTTCTGGAGGTTATATTGGTAAATACACCTTGCCTGTACCTTCAAAAAAACAAGAATAATATATTTTTTAATAAAATTCATTTAAAAAATCTGGAAAAGAAAAATCACTTCTATCCAAACCTTTTCTCTTTCTTTCAATTTGATATTGTTCTGCATAATGTGGATAATCTTTAACTAAACTTTTTTCATCCTTTGTCTTTTCAAATAATTTTTTATCAAGCATATAATCTAAATATGTACAATCCTTATAAGCTGAACCTGATTCTTTCAATATTCTATCCCAATTTTCAGTATCTTCAGTAACTATCCTTTCTCCACCTTCCCTAAAAGGAGATGCAAGAATTTGTCCAAAAGCTCTACCTCCAGATCCAAAATCATTATTTGCAAATCTTTGATGAAATTCATACCCTTTATAACCTACAATTGATAACCCGATTAATACTGTCCCAGCTACTCCAATTGCTATTTTTTTAGCCAAACTAGGTTTCTTAAATGGTTTTCCATCTACAACAGCTCCTTCTAAATTTCTTTCTATTTGATTTACCATTTTCTTATTTTTTTAAACAATTCCACCTTTATAAACTTTTCTATTTGTAACTACTACTAAATAGTTAGGATTATGAAATACTTTTAATTTTCTTTTATTCATTACTAACCTCAAATGCAAGACAATTAAAAACAGATTCATATCAAGATAACTTTGTAAGTATGATGGGTGAAAATGTTTTTGTAGGAGGAAAAGGAGATATAGAAATATTAAGACAATTAAATAGTTTAACAGGTGTTGATGCAAAGGATTTCAGTGTAAATGTTGGAGAACTTCCATTAAGATTTAGTGAAGATGAAATGCATATTTCTAGAAATTCACATAATATTAAAAATACTTTTAATATTGAAGCAATAGCATTAATGCAAGGTGGAGAACTTGTTGATGCAACAGCAGGCAGTAAAACAAGTCCTTATTTTAGAATAGATGCAGAGGCAGGAGATGGTGAATTCTTTGATGAATCAAAAATATTTGTAGCAGGAAGAGAAACTTTTTTAGGACCATATGGAAGTTTTGTTGATTTACATATTGATGTTAGTGAAGAACATTTAAAAAAAATCCAAGAAGAAATGAAAAGTGTATCTGATTTAGGTGCTAAAGATGCATTTATTGCAGTAATGCTTAACCCTAAAACAATATCTGACGAAACAATACCTGGTTTTGAATTTAAAATAGATACTTATGTTCCAATAAAAGGAGTTGCATTAAATGCTCAAAAAACTAAAGAAATTTTTAGTAAAATTATATGGCCTAAATTAATAAAAGAAATAGTTTTAGATTATCCATTAATAAAAGATTCTAAGCTTGGAGAACTAAAAGTAAAAGAAGGGACATTGCAACTTTATGAAGGAGTAATAGATAGGACTACTAAAGATATGACTTATTTTAGAGGTGGAAAAATTTCTACATCAATAAAAAATAATCCAGGGAAAGCTCCTTCTTTAACAATAAACCTTCCAGGAGAAAGAGAAAAACCAATTCCATTAAATAGCAAACCAATTAAAATTACTGAAAATGGTGAAACCACAGAATTTTATTCAGAAATAGAATTTTATCAAGATACATTACAAGCAATATTAAGAATGCCTGAGCTTGAAAAAGGAGATGTTGACCAATTTACATCTTATGGAGGAATTGGAAATTTAATTATGCATATTAAAGAAGGAGAAGAATTAAAAGATATTCCTTATTGGTCAAGACCTTATTTAAAAACATTATGGAGATATAGGCTACATCCCAAATAAAACCTCAATAGAAAGTTAGCTAATTTTTTCAAAA
>CAYRKK010000039.1:0-9346 GCA_964424875.1 Candidatus Woesearchaeota archaeon | reverse complement strand
TTCAAAAAGGAAAGAAGTTTTGTTTATAAGTTTTGTTGTTTTGAGATTTTATTGAAAAAGTTCGGCTTTTATCCTCCTCACCCCTGCTGAACTTGATTCTTCTTTGATTATTTTAAATGTTAAATGTTTGATCTTTCCACCCTCCCTAGTTTGTCCAAGCTCACTTATGTTATTAACATGGGGGCTTGTACAAATTTCTTTGCTGAAGTTATCTATTGTGTAGACTAAAACTTTGTTTTTGTATTTTGTGTCAAATACTCCTTGAGCTCCTGTTTTTTTTGCTTCTAAAAGGTAAATTATGCGAATTAGATTTCGCCCAAAATACCTATTTTTCCTATAAAAACTACTTTTATGTGTAAAAAAAGCGCCCAAAAGAGATATTTAAAAGATTAAGTTTCGCCCAAAAGAAACATTTATAAACTATTAATATTTATAATAATTATGGAATGGATGAAATCTAAAGGATATAGCAGAAAGCATGTAAATAGAGCGGGAAGTATATTAATTAATAAACAAAGTTCAGAAGAAGAAAAAGAACAAGCATTGGAGGTTCTAGATAATTGGAGAGAGATTCATAAATATCCTTTGCATATTTTTAAAAAAAGGCTTAAAGTAGTATCAGAAGATATTGATAAAAATGCTTTAACAGTTCAAAGATTAAAAAGACTTTATTCAATACTTAGAAAATTAAAAAGATATGATGGAAACAAATCTTTTATGAAGTTATCAAGGATGCAAGATATTGCAGGTTGCAGAGTAGTTTTACCTAATGTACAATTAGCAAGAAAACTTTATGAAGAAAAATATATCAAAGGGAAATTAAAACATGAAATAATTAAAAAAGATATAATGAAACAAGATTACATTACTTATCCCAAAGAAGATGGTTATAGAAGTTTACATTTAGTATATAAATATAAATCTAACAAAGAGGGAAAGAAAGATTATAATGGGTTGCTGGTTGAAATTCAAATAAGATCAAAACTACAACATCTTTGGGCTACTGCAATAGAGGTTGTGGATTTTTTTACTGGACAGGGATTGAAGTTTAATAAAGGAAGAAAAGAATGGAAAGAGTTTTTTAGATTAGTTAGTTCAGCATTTGCTATAATGGAAGAAACCTCTCTTGTACCAAATACGCCTTCAAGCAAAGAAAAATTATATCAAGCTATCAAACAAGGAGAAAAAGAATTAAATTTAATTAAGGCAATGGAAGGATGGACAGAAATTTTAAGAGTCTTTGGTATGAGAGATTACCCTCAAGATTATAAATTTTTTTTAATGGAGATAGATGTTAATCAAGAAAGATTAACCATTACTGCTTTTAAGAGAGATGAAGAAGACATAGCAATTGAAACTTTAGAAAGACTGGAAAAAAAGAATAGTGAAAGAAAAGAATATGATATTGTCCTTGTGGGAGCAGATACAATTAGCGACTTAAGAAAAGCATATCCGAATTATTTTGCAGATACAAAGGAATTTTTATCTAAATTGAAAAATATTATTAAATAGGTTTAAATAATTATCTCAACTTCTCACTCCAAAACTCCTCGCTCCTGTAAACTATTATTTTATAATTTAATATTGCTAGTTTACAAAAGCTCGGCCTTTATCCTCCTTACTCCTGCTGAACTTGATTCTTCTTTGATTATTTTAAAATTTCCTAATTCATTTGTATTTGTTACATGAGGTCCTGCACAAATTTCTTTTGAAAAATTGTTTGCAGAATAAACAGTTACTTTATCTGAATATTTATCATTAAAAACTCCTTCTGCACCTTGTTTTTTTGCTTTGCTGACAGACATTGTTTCACAAGCAATTGGAATGCTTTGTCTTATTTTTTGATTTACAATTTCTTGTATTTTTTTTAATTCCTCATTAGTGAGTTTTTTTGGAAAATTAAAATCTAATCTTAGTCTTTCTGGAGTTATGTTTGAACCTTTTTGATGGATATTAGGGTCTTTAAGAACTTTTTTTAGTGCTGCTAAAAGAAGATGAGTTGTAGTATGAAGTTTTGTTGTTTGTTCACTATTGTCTGCTAAACCTGATTTGAATTTTCCTTGAGTTGCTGTTCTGCTGAGTTTTTGATGTTTTTTACATTCTTTTTCAAAACCTATTTCATCAATTTTTGCTCCTTTTTCAAAAGCAAGTTCTTTTGTCATTTCCAGAGGGAATCCATATGATTGATAAAGCAAGAAAGCATCTTTACAATTTATCTTTTTTTCTTTTTCTGATATTTTATTAAAGATAGTGATTCCTTTTTCTAATGTTTCAAGAAATCTTTTTTCTTCTTTTTCAAGTTCTTTTAAGATTTTGTTTTTGTTTTTTTGCAAGTGTTGATAGTCTGTGTAAATATCAAAGATTGGGAGTGCTACTTTTGTTGTGAAATTTTTTATATTCAATTGTCTTCCATATCTAATTGCTTTTCTTATTAATCTTCTTAAAACATAACCTTGTTCAGTATTTGAAGGAAAGATTCCATCTGCAATAATAAAGCAAGATGCTTTTATATGGTCTGCGATAATGCGCATAGCTTTTTGGTTTTCTTTGTAGGTCTTTTTTGAAAGTTTCTCTATTTGTTTTATAATTGGTTGCCACATGTCTGCTAGGTAGTTATCTTTAAGCCCCGCCAATGTAACAATTATTCTTTCAACACCCCCTCCAAAGTCAATTGTTTTTTGATTTTGTTCTATAAATTCTAATTTTTCATTTTTATAATATTCCATTAAAACATTATTTCCAATCTCTAGCCAGTTATTGTCTTTTGGATTAAATTTCCTTGGAGGTTTTGAATTCGGTTTCCAGTAAAATATTTCTGTGTTTGGTCCACAAGGTCCTGTTTTTCCTGCAGGCCCCCAAAAATTATCTTCCTTTGGTAAAAAGGCAATTCTTTCTTTTAGAAAACCTATTTCAAGATAAATTTTTTCTGATTCTGTATCTTTTGGAGTATTTTTATCTCCTTTAAAACATGTCGCAGCTAATTTTTCTTGAGGAATTTTTAAAGTTTTTGTTAGGAATTCATGAGTCATTTTAATAGCTTCTTCTTTCCAATAATCTCCTAAACTCCAATTTCCAAGCATTTCAAAGAGAGTATGGTGAAATTCATCTCCAACTTCCCCTATATCTCGTGTCCTTATACTTCTTTGGTTATTGACTAATCTTTTTCCAGATGGATGTGATTGCCTTAATACATAAGGGATAATTGTTTCTACGCCTGAGCCTATGAAAAGAGTTGTAGGATCATTTTCAGGAATTAAGGAAGCATTAGGGATCTCTTTATGGTTTTTTGATTTAAAAAATTCAATGTATTTTTGTATTAGTTGTTTTCTTGTTAATATTTCCATAGAATTGATAGGGGTAGGGGATTTAAAAAAGTTGGGATTAGGATTATTCTTTTAATCTGGCAAGTTTATTTTTTATGTCTTCAAGTTCTTGTTGAATATCTTTAGATTGTTTTTCGTGTTTTGTTTTTCTTTTGTCAATTTTAGGTTTTTGTTGTTCTGGAAAAGTAGATTGGATTAAATTTAATTTTGTTTTTAGGGAGGTTATTTCTGTTTTTAATTTATTTTTTGTTGTTGTTTCTTTTTTTCTTAATAATTTATAAGCTTTTATTTTTTTAAGAGTATGGAGTATATTTAGTTCTGTAGTTAGAAGTTGTTTTTTTGCATTAAGAGCTTCTTCATAATTTAATTTTATGTGGCGTGTTTCCATTTTTATTGTGAATATTAAGATACTTACTGATTATATGTAATTATAAGGGGAAAGATATTTTTGAATGCCCAAAGCAGAAAGTGTAGAAATTCCAAATACTGCCATTCCAGTAGGGCCTCCTGATTCTCGAGCAACAATGCCTCCTACAACTAATCCTGCTAACCCCACCAAGACTGGAATTGATCTAAAAATGATTTCTTTTAAATTATAATTTTCTGAATTATTTTGTTCATTCATTTTGAAAACTTAATCCAATTTATTAAATATATTTTTATCAATAGAATCTATTCTTGATTTTATAATTTCAATTTCTCTTTCCCATTCTTCAAGTTCTTTTTCTTCTCTTTCTTTAATATCTTTTGTTTTTACTAAGAGTTTTTCAATCTCAGTGATTTTATTTTTTATCTCCTCAAATGTTTGTACAGTTGTTTCAAATTTATCAAGTCTTATATAAACAGGCTCTATTTTTTTTGTTGAAGGTTTTGCAAATCCTTGAGTTTTATGTGTTAGTTCAATTGTTTTTGGGATGTAATTTTCTTCAATCATTTGAGTTGGTTCTGCTCTTATTGGTTCTGATTTTAATTCTGGTGGGGGGAGATTGGGGGGTGGAAGGGGTTCTTCATGAATCATAGGGGTAAAATTTGATTTTTGCATCTCATTGCTGGTTACTGCTTGTTTTATTGCTTGTTGATTAAATTCATTGTTAGTATTAGTATTTGGTAAGGGAGGAAGTTGGTTTTCTTTTTGTTCATTTTGAAGAGTTATTGGAGAAAGATTATCTTTGAATTCATGGAGCCTTGGTAATTCATTTAGATTTGATTCTGGCAAATTAGGTAGTAATTCTTTTTTTTCTTGTTTTTTTCCAAACCAAGCCATATTTATCATCCTCTTTATTATAAATCTAATATTTTAGTTTTTAAAAAGGTTTGTTTTTTAAAATATTTGATTTTTCAAAAATAGAAAGCTTTTAAAAGTTTAAATTCGATTAAATTCTACTATTTATTGTTTGGTTTATAAAATGAAGTCTAAAAAATCTAAAAAAATTAAAAAGGAAAAAGAATTAGGGAAGAAAAGAAAAGGTAAAGTAATTAAAAAGGAAAAAAAATTAAAAGATGATGGGAAAAAACAGATTAAATTTCTTAAATCTATAATAGAGGATTTAATTAATAAACAATCTGCTGAAATTATAGATTTGCTTGCAGGAAAAAAACATGTTAATGAATTTATTATTGCTAAAAATTTAAAATTAACTATTAATCAAACAAGAAATATTTTATATAAACTTTCTGATTATGGATTGGTTTCATTTATTAGAAAAAAAGATAAGAGAAAAGGATGGTATATTTATTTTTGGACTTTAAATGTTTTTCAAGCACTTAGTTTATTAGAGGAAAATTTAAAAAAGAAATTAGAAATTTTTGAAGGTCAATTGAAAAATAGGAAGGAAAGCAGACATTATGTTTGCAATATATGTTCTATTGAGGTTAATGAAGAAACTGCTTTGTTAAATGATTTTGTATGTCCTGAATGTGATGAAGTTTATGAATTATCTAAAGATTTTGATGTTATTAGTGATGTTGAGAAAAAAATTTTGAAATTAAAAAGAGAGATTGAATTAGTTAGTTTTGAAAGAGATAAAGAAGAGCAAAAAGTTGGAAAAGAAAAAAGCAAAAAAATAAAAAAAGCAGAGGCTGAAAAAAAAGCCCTTAGGAAGAAAGCTACTGCTAAAAGAAAAAAAGAAAAAGAAAAATTAAAAAAACAAGAAGAAGGGAAAGGTAAGAAAAAGGATGATAAAATTAAGAAGAAAAAAGGCAAAAAAAAGAATGTTAAAAATAAATTTTTAAAAAAGAAAATTTCTAAAAAAATAGTTAAGAATAAAAAATAAGAAAACTTAAAGCATATGTTTATTAATATTCATTTTTAATTATAAATTGTAAATAAAATGGAAAAATGGTTTAATAATAATCTTGAAAGAAGTAATGTTAGAAAACATACGCTTCGTCATTTAAAAGGAGATAGTTTTGTTGATAATTTTGGTAAGTCAGTTAATAAGTTTTATAGAAAATTTAGTGTAACTAATTGGTTGATTATTATGAATATTGTTGTTTTTTTGTTTATAGTTCTTGTTAAAGTTTTTGGAGTTTTAAGTGAAGAACAGGTTTTGAATATTTTTGCTTTACAAGCTAGTGCATTTTTTTCTGGTAGTGTTTGGACTTTATTAACAAGTATGTTTACTCATATTTGGTTGCCTCATTTGTTTTTTAATATCATTTCTTTATTTTTTATTGGAAATTTTTTAGAAAAAATTATTGGTAGGAAAAAATTTTTTTGGTTTTATCTTGGTTCAGGATTATTTGCTGGTTTGTTTTATGTAACTTTGTCTTATTTTTTTGGAGGATTTTGTATTGCTGAGTTTTTTGGAGGTTGTCTTGGTTCTAGGATATTTATAGACCCTTCTATCTTGGCTGTTGGAGCTTCTGGTGCTATTTTTGGTATTGCAGGCTTGTTGGCTATATTAACTCCTAAGATGAAAGTTTATTTAATTGCAGGGCCAATTTTTGCTATAATTATTCAGTCTGTTTTATCCAGTATTTTTGATTCAGGAGCTGTTATGTCTTTGGTGAATTTGTTAATTATGGTTTATATCTTTTTTTCAATATTTGCAATGTTTTCATTTAATTCTAATATGAGGAGATTGGCAATTCCTTTAGGAATGAGTTTTTGGATTTTACCAATTGTTGCAATTGTTCCTTTGGTTGTTATTGGATTGTTTGTTGATTTGCCAATTGGAAATACTGCCCATTTTGGAGGGTTGTTAGCAGGTTTAGGTTATGGTTATTATCTTAAAAAGAAATATAAAAGAAAGACAGCAATGATTCAGAAGTATTTTGAGGCTTAAACTTTAAAAATAAAAGATTTTTATTATAAAAATGAAAAAAAGAGAGGTTAAAAAAGTTGAAGGTAAGATTAATAGAAAAAACAGGGATAGAGAAAATTTTACCCACCCTTCCAACCTTAAATTGAATCGTGGAGTTGTTAAACTTAATAATGAGGTGAATCGTAAATTTGTTCAGCCCAACTTTATTTACAAAAATTTTCAAATAGCTTTTAAAGATTTAAAAAAAATAAAATCATATTTTTGGTTTTCATTTATTTTGTTTTTTGTTACTGGTTTTTTTGGATTTTTGTTTCCTGTTTTTTTTGAAGAACAAATATTAAAAATAATTACTGAATTAATTAAAAAAACAGAGGGGTTAGGTGTTTTTGGTTTAATTAGGTTTATAATTGCAAATAATACTCAGAGTGCATTTTTTGGAATGATTTTAGGGATTTTTTTAGGGATTTTTCCTTTAGGAGTTTTAATTGTTAATGGTTATGTTTTAGGATTTGTTGTAAGTAAAACAGTTGCTTTAGAAGGTTTTTTAGTTATGTGGAGGTTGTTGCCTCATGGTATTTTTGAAATTCCTGCTATTTTGATTAGTGTTGCTTTAGGTTTGAGGTTGGGATTTTTATTAATGTATGATTGTATGAAAAGTTATAATAAGGATTTTGGAAGTTTTGTAATTGGTCTTTTAATGTTTTTATCTATTTTGTTTTTTCCTATCGCATTTTTGATTTATATGGTTTTTGTTTTTAGAAATATTGAGTTGAAGAAAAAGGTTTTTAAGAATTTTTTAGATTCTTTTAGAATTTTTATTTTAATTGTTGTTCCTTTGTTAGTTATTGCAGGCATTATTGAAGGGGTTTTGATTTGGTGGATTGGGTAAAAGTTTATTAAATAATGTTTCTTATAATATTTATTGAAGATGAAATAAGTCCTTTAGAAGAGAGAATGCAGATGTTTTTGAGTAATGTAGAAGTAGATTTGAGTGAAGGGATTGAAGAATTGGTGAAGAAATCTATTGTTTATCCATTATTATTATTTTTTTCAATTAAAAGTAGATAAGAATATCAAGTGAATGTTAGTTCAAATAATGGGCAAGTTATTTATCAAAGTGAATATCTTCAAGCTGTTCCTGCCTTTAGACTTTTTAATAGGGTTTGTGGTTTTTTTAATTCTAAGGGGGTTAAATATGATGAGGGGAAACCTGTTGAGGAAAAGAGGTAAGTTATACTTGGAAAGAGAAAGATAAGAAAGAAATCTAAAATCTTTAGAACATTTAAATGAAGAACTAGATGAAATCTTAGGGTTTAATCTAATTTTTATAGAATAAATTATGTCAGAAATGAAAACCATATCTTTTAGGATATGGTAATAGTTTAATCATCAGTTTTCATTTCTGAGCATCCTAAAAACAAGTGCTTGTCACAAACCCCCACTTTTAAGTGTGGGTGGCACATTGTTTTTTTTGATAATAATCTTTTAGATTAGTGAATATTTTAGGATATTTCATAAATTACATTTTGGGTAGAAACTTACCACAGATTTGCAAATTAATTAATAATATTTAAAACCACTTACTTAATCTTGTCTGTTTTCCAAATTCTTTAAGAATTTTTGATGTGTTTGTGAAAACTGATAAAGGAGTTTTTAATCTTGAGCCTGCTTTTTGCAATGCTTGTTGAATTGTATTGAATTTTTCAGGAGTTTTTGTTAAAGCATGTCTTGCTGTTTGCCTTATTATCCCAACACCTAGTGGTGCATTATATTCTGGTCTTTCTTCATGCATAAAAAAAACTGTTGCTTGTTTTTTTATTTTTTCAAAATATTCACAAATAGTTAATCTATCTGTGTAATAAGCTCCTACGACTTGTTTTGCGTATGTTTTTCTTCCATGAAAAAATTCATAATCATTTGCTATGGAAATGTCTTGAGCTGGATTCCATAAACTTCCTTTCATTGAAATTTCTATGACTTCAAATGCAAATTTATCTGGTAAAAGTAAAATCTCAAAATGATTTCCAATATAATCTGAATGAAATAATAAAATGTCATTTATTTCTTTATAGTATTTTATTTTTTTTAAAAGAGCTTTTGAAATTGTGTCATCTGTTGCAGTAATTGCCCATCTTGTTGGAACAAGTTTTCTTTTTGTTTTTAATCCTAAAAGTCCTGCACTTAGAATCTTGATTATGTTGCTTGTTGGAATTTGTGATTTATGAAGTTCTGTTATTGAGTGGACTGCTTTGTTATCTGTATCTGAAACTAAATAATCTACTTTTGGTTTTATTTTAGGATTTTCTTGAAGTCTTGCATATTTTAAAGGAGCAGGGTTTGCAATTATTGGATTATATTTATTAATTTCTAAATTTTGTTTTGGGGGTTTTTTTAAAAAAAATTCAGTTGAGACAGGTTTATATGCCATACTTATTTCTTGCATAAGCTTAGTGAATTTATTTTGTGTTTTTTTAACTGATGTTGAGAATCTTCCATAAATTAATTTTTCCCTGTTTGTTAAAATTTGAGGTATTGAAAGATTTTTTTCATGCCATAATTCAGGCATTGAGAAAATTTCGGTTTTTGATTCTTCATTGTTGTCTGGGGAAAGTATTCCTGTATTGATATTAGGGTAGTTATATCTTCCAACAAATATTTCAGGAGGGGAATTTCCTGAGAAATGAGTTTTTGTTTTTAACTGGTAGTATATAACCTATAGAATTCTAAAAAGGGCTAATCATTTAAAGACTAGCCCCT
>CAYRKK010000038.1:0-9951 GCA_964424875.1 Candidatus Woesearchaeota archaeon | reverse complement strand
CTTTTGAATCCATGTGCTCACTTTCTTTCATAAAAGGATTTATAATCCTAACATCAGCTATTTTAAAAATTTCAGGATAAACAGAAAAAAACTCCTTACTATTAATTAACCAGCTATTTCCACCTGTTTTTGGATCAAGTTTAGAAGATATTGTCCCACCAGTCATAATAAAATCAATTAAAGGTTTTTTCCCACTTAATTTCATTTCATCTTCCTCTCTCTTTTTCTTTTCTTTCTCAATAACTTTAATTTCATAAATATCTTCTTTTTTAAAACCAATATTATAACCATTTTTTAATTTTAATAATAAAATCCCCCCATCATGACTCTCAAGTAAAATTCCTTTTTCAGATTTCCCATTGACAACAACTTCAACACTATCTCCAGGATTAGGTTTAGCAAAAGGTTTTTTCATATAAAAGTTAAGAAAAAGCAATATAAAAATCTAACCCCCCTTCCTCAACTTACATAAAAAAAATCCTTCCATATCATTATCATGATGATAAATTCTAACTGCCTTCTTAATATCAGAATTAAATTTTTTACCTCTCCACTCTACTAACCCTTTTCTTACTTTCAAAGGCAATTTAATATCTAAAATCTCCAAATCATAATTATCTAATAGATACTGAACAACTTCTTCATTTTCTTCAGGAGAATGTGTACAAGTTGAATAAATCATTTCTCCTCCTTTTTCTAATAACTCAACAGCACTTCCAGCAATCTTTTTTTGTTTTCGTGATAATGACTTCAACAACCCCTCACTCCATTCTAAAAAAGTCTTAGGATTACATCTAATATTCCCCTCATCAGAACATGAACTATCAATTAAAATTTTATTAAATTTAAAACCTAATTTCTGAAGTTTCTCAACTAACTCATTCCCATCATGACAACTAACAACAGAATTAGTCACACCACATCTTTGTAAATTAAAATTTAAAATATTTACTCTCTTTAAATCAATCTCATTAGCAATAACAACACCTTTATTTTTCATTAAAGCACATGCTTGCGTAGTTTTACTTCCAGGAGCAGCACATAAATCTAAAAATTTATCATCTTCATTTAAACCTAAAGCAATAACAGGCATCATACTTGTAATTTCCTGAACATAATAATATCCTAATATATGCTCTTTTGAATTTCCTAATTCTCCAGGCCCCAACCTATTCTCTACAACTAAAATCTCAGGATAATTTGAAAAAACCTGTTTAACTTCCCAACCCTTTTCAATCAACCTCTCAATCAAATCATCAGGTTTTATTTTCAAAGTATTTACTCTAATTGCTTTCTTAGACCTGGTTTTTGCAACTTTAAAAAATTCCTCAACATCTTTCTCACTTCCAAGTAACTCCTGCATTCTCTTAACAAATTTTTCTTTTGGCTCATAATTTTTCATAAATTAAAATAAATTATCTAATTAATAAATCTTTAGAAATTCCAGATATAGTGACATTCCTTTATCTCCTCTATTCATCTACATTCCATATTTCCACTTTATTAAAAATAAAAAAGCTAAGAGTTCAAGAACCTTTATTTAAAATTTGCACTTATTAGTATTTTGTAAAGTGCCCTGACGAAGTCGGGCACGAAGCCAATAATATTAATTAAATATCAACAGAACTATTTTTTCTTTTTAGTTTTTTTACTTTCTTTTTTTCCAAGCTTTTTTACTTTAACTTTTTCTACTTCAACTTTCTTATTCTTCTTAGTTTTCTTAGCTTTCTTATTTTTCCCCATATCACAACACTTTGATTTTCTTCTCAACCAATATAAAATTCCTATTCCTAAAACAAAAAGAATTATTCCAATCCAACTCATAGTTGTTTTATCTAAACCTCCAATAACATTTCCAGTTATTCCAGTTATGTTTATTGAAAAAACTAATATGCTTGCTATGATTAATAATAGAGATGTTGTGAGGATAGCTATTGGTTGAGGTTTAATACTTTCAGCAATTCTATCATATTCTTGAGATAAGTCTTTATCCCCCAAATACCCACAAGTTTTTGCTAAATCAACATAAACATTACTAGCAGCGACAACCATTCCCGCATCCTGATAAAGACGAGCGAGTTTTTTTTGAGCATTTGCAAGAGGTTTTCCAACAGGAAGTCCAGCAATATCATAAACAAGTCCCTCTATCTTTTTTTCTAAAGGACTTTTCCTTCCAAGTAATTTTCCTAACAACCCCATTTTCAACTGTACAAACAAAAACAAGTTTTTAAATCTTCTGATATCTCCTCTAAACTATATTTCTCATTTAATAAATCCTTAAAAACAAAAACCTCCTCAAATTACAAATGGTAAAAATAGGTATAATTGGAGGTTCTGGTTTAGATGACCCAAGACTTTTAGAAGATTATCAAGAAAAACAAATTATGACTCCTTATGGAAGACCTTCTTCAAAATTAAGTTGCGGTAAAATTCAAGGAGTAGATGTTTGTATATTAGCAAGACATGGAAAAAAACATGAAATATCTCCATCAAAAATAAATTTCAAAGCAAACATCCATGCATTAAAACAAGAAGCATGCACACACATCATAGCAACAAGTGCAGTAGGTTCATTAAAACAAGAAATAAAACCAGGAGACTTAGTTTTCCCAGACCAGTTTATTGATTTCACAAAATTCAGAAAAAACACTTTCTTTGACAAATATGGAGAAGTAAAACATCCTCAAATGTCAGAACCTTTTTCAAAAGAATTAAGAGAATTATTAATAAATGAATCTAAAAACCTAAACTTCCCATATCATAAAAACGCAACCATTGCAATAATTGAAGGCCCAAGATTTTCAACAAAAGCAGAAAGTTTTATGTTTAAAACTTTTGCAGATATTATAGGAATGACAACCTTCCCA
Source organism: Candidatus Woesearchaeota archaeon (assembly GCA_964424875.1). Taxonomy (GTDB): domain Archaea; phylum Nanobdellota; class Nanobdellia; order Pacearchaeales; family GW2011-AR1; genus ARS1285. The sequence goes on along the minus strand of CAYRKK010000038.1, from coordinate 7,084 downwards.
GAAATAGCATTAGCAAATGAATTAAAAATACCTTATGCTTCAATTGCAATGTCAACAGACTACGACTGCTGGAAAGAAGATGAAGAACCAGTTACATTTGCAATGGTTATGAAAACAATGAAAGAAAATGCAGAAAAAGTCAAACAACTTCTTCTTCAAATCATACCAAAAATAGCAAAAAAAGACCATGACTTTATTAAATCAAAAATAAGAACAATTCCTAACTGGCCAAAACAAGGAATAATGTTCAGAGACATCACAACTTTATTAAAAGAACCAGAAGCAATGAACAAAGTTATTGAAATTCTTTACAACAGATATAAAAATAAAAACTTAAACTCAATAGCAGGAATAGAATCAAGAGGATTTATTCTCGGAGCAATTTTATCACAAAAACTAAACCTTCCTTTTATACCAATAAGAAAACCAGGCAAACTTCCTGCAGAAACAATTTCTCAAGAATATAAATTAGAATATGGAATAGATAAAGTTGAAATTCATAAAGATGCTATTAAACCAAATGATAATGTTTTGCTTATAGATGACTTAATTGCAACAGGAGGCACAGCTCAAGCGGCAGCTCAATTAATAGAAAAACTTCAAGGAAAAATCCATGAAATAGCATTTATAATTGAATTAGATGATCTAAAAGGCAGAGAAAAACTAATAAACTGGCCTGTTTATTCTATGATTAGTTTTAAAGGTGAGTGAAATGACAAAAAGAGAATTAAAATTAATAGAGGAAGGTACTCCTTGTGTAATTAATTATTTTGATAGAAATCTATTGACTGTTTCTCAAGCTAAAGAAAGAGGGCAGGATATTTGTCCAAATTATTCTCAATGTGAAAAAAATCAAAATATGTGTGCATTGCAAATAGGATTAGAAGCAGCAAAATATACAATGCAAAAAGGAAATTTAAAAAAACAACTCTATGATTTTTATGATCAAGCTTTAAATCAAGGTTGGTTTAATGAAGAATTATGGGATTCTATTAATAGAAGAGATTTTAAAAAAATTAAAGGAAAAGGAAATATTCTAAGAGCAGTAGAAGGTTTTGCAAGAATTGTTTTATTAAAAGACCCTTTTGAATCTTTTTTTCCAGGTTGCGAGAGATGTGAAGGAATAAAATTAGAAAAAATAGTTCATAATTCAGTATGGGTTAGGGGAATGAGAGGTGCTGGAACAGGAGAAGTTAAAACTCAGTCAATCCCTTATTGTCCTGATTGTGATCCTGAACCAAAAAACGGTATAGTTTATGATGATGAAATTAATTTATTTTAAATTTCAAAAAAACAAATTCAAAACATATCCAAAAACAAAAAAATAAACAACTCTTGGAATTACAGCATAAAAAACAAAATCAAAAAAATCCATTTTAAAAACTCCTGCAATAATTGGAAAATATGGAAGGGGAGTTATAGCAATAAGGGCCATTCCAAACTTACCATATTTCTTAAAAATTCTATAATATTTTTCATAATTTTCTTCTCCTGTAAATTTCAAAACAATTTCTTTACCAAAATAAATCCCAAGAAAATAACCAGCAAAACTTGATGTAATAACTCCTAAGATAGTTGAAATCAAAAGAGAATAATAATCCAATCCAAGAACCATCCCATTTGCAAAAGGGATAATAGCACTGGCAAAAGGTTGAGGAGAAATTTCCAACAAAAACGACAAAACAAAAACAGCAATATACCCATACTTAATAACTTGATTATTTAAATTATCATTTATCTGATTTTTTAAAAAACTATAATTAAAAATAGAATAAACAAGCAATCCTAAAACAAGCAGTGAAAAAACCAAACTAAATATTTTTATTTTCTTGTTTATGTTTTTCATTTAACCAAACACCTCTCTAATAAAAACAAAAACTTATTTAAATATTTATCTAAAAATCAACTCCTTCCAACAACAAGCTACCTTTAATTTATAATACTCTTATTGCTAGAAGTCGCCTAACAACATCTGCTTCTTCCCTTCAACTAATTCATTAACATCAACATTAAAAACTTCAAAAATATTTTCAACAGCAGGTAAAATTTGATTTTTCAAATAATATTCAATATTATATTCTCCTTCTTCATAAGGCATTTTAGCCCTGTCTCTAACTAAAACCCTTTTTCTAGTATCTTTAGTTTCAGCAATATAATATTCAATTAACATTCCAATATTCACAGGCAAACCTTGCTCCCTCATACGACGAGCAATTAAAACATGCGGACTAACAGATTTATACTCCTCAATTGATTTTTTAAGTTGAGTCTTTATAATTAACTTATCTAAATCAATCTTTCTTTTTTTAATCTTATTAACAACATCTTTAACATATTCTAAAGCTTTTTTCTCATTCCCATTTTTTAAAATCATTTCCAAAACTTTATTCTGAGTTTCCCTAGCTAAATTACACCAATCCCTTCTAACAGTCTCAAATCCACGAATTTTAATTTTTCCATCTCCATCAATCAAAGCATATTTTTTCTTAGCACCAAAATCACCTGTTCTTTTTGTAACCCAAATTCCTCTTTTAAAAAATCCTTCTAAATCAAGCTCCATAATTCCTGGAAGTTTTTTATTAATACTCTCTAATAAACTTAAAACATCTTTTTTACTTTTCTTATCCATAAGCAAGGCAATCGAGTCAGTATCACTATAAACTACTTCATAACCTTTATCTTTAATTTTCTCAATAGTTTCCTTTATCCATTTTCTAGCCAATGCAGCAGTAGAAGCAGCAGCTTCTAAACAATAATAACGAGCACCAAAAAAACCTTGATAACCATAAGCAGCATTTGCCAGAAGCTTAAATGCATTACTCCGAGCCTTTAAAATTCCACTTGGATTTTTATTATAATCTTTTTTATATTGTTTTCTTTTTTTAATTATCCCTTCCAACATCTCAGAAAAAAAACTTTTTTCCTTGGAAAAATAAATCTTTTTCTTATCATGCCCTAAATCAACTTCAACAGAATTTTTTTGTTTTTTTTCTAAAAAACTAGACTTTGATAAATTAAAACTTACAATAACAGAAGCATACATACTTGTGAAATCAAAAAAAACAATATTTTCATAAAGTCCTGGTTTTGGCTGTAAAACAAAAGCACCTTCATATCTCTCCTCCTCTCTACGCAAACCAATCTCTTCATGAACAGGTCTTTTTTCAGCAATTTCATTAAATCTATCTAAATTATGAATAAGGTAATTCTCAACTTGAGCAGACATTGAATCCCTTGAAACATTAAATAAAGGTTCTTGTATAATCCTTGTAAATTCAAATAAATCAGGCCAAATTTTTTCAGCTAGCCCATAAGTTAAAACAGAATCTTGCAAATTATATTCAAAATAATCTTCCCATTCTTTTTCTTTAATTTTAGATGAATGCTTATGAATCCATTCTGCTTTTTTCTCTCCTAATAACTCACTAGCAACATCATTTAAACCCAGGGTTTCTGACTGCAAATACTGAGAATAAGCAACTTTGATAAATCTAAATAAATCAATATGAACAATTCCCTTAATCTTACCAGTTAATAAACGACCTCGAGAAAAACTCGGTTGCGAACCATCAATTCCCAACCCTAATTTTATTTTATTTTTCTCTGCCCTAGCACGAAGATAAGGCAAATCAAAACCATCTGAAAAATAACCAGTTAAAATATCAGGTTCATATTCTTTAACATATTTCACAAATTTCTCTAACATCTCTTCTTCATCTTTAAAACTTTCAACAAAACTTTTCTTGCTTTTCCTTCCCCAAGTCAAAACTTTTTTATAATTTTCACCAACCAATGAAATCATTAATACCTGACCTTTTCCAATTTCAAATTCATCTGTCTCAATATCATAAGCTAAAATTCTTGGCTTAAACACTCTTCCATCTTTTTCATCAACCTCTTCAATACTCTCAACCTTCAAACACAAATCAACATCTAAATTATTATCAATACCTCCAAACTCAAAAGAATTATTCAAAACCTCTCCTTTAATCTCATACCATTTCAAAGGCTTTATTCTTCTTTCTAAAATATACTTACTAATAAAACCCAAGTCATATTCTCTTCTTTTATTTATTTCTTTAAATCCAATTTTATCTGCAATTGCATGAGCATCTTTATAATTTGAAATAAAAATCTTTATTGCTCTAACATCTTTCCCTAAAAACTTTTTATCACAAACCTCTGTTTTAATAACTCCACTCTCTCTTCCACTTTTTTCAATTTGAATCTTATTAATTTTCTTACAAATCTCCTCAATCCTCTTATTACTAATTTTATCTTTTAAAACAGCCCAAAAATAAATATCACAATTATCAATTATACAAACCCTTTTTCCATCATCACTTCGCCCAACTATTTTTGCATAATTCTTTCCCTGAAAATCAAAATAATCATAATCAATTGGAATAAAATTAATTTCCTTATCCATAAATATCAAACAACAAATCATTATTTAAAAGTTGTTAATAGAGAACTTTGCATTATTGATATTTCTGAAAACTTCAACTTGTGAAAGTTGAAGGACTAGGAATTTTAATTCCTAGAGAAATCACAGCAAAGTCTTCAACTCCCTTAGAGTTGAATGAATCAGAGAACTTGTTCTCTGAGTTCTTCTTTGAGAATTTTGAAAAAATACAATTTAAAAATTCTCAATACAAATATTTTTAAAGACTTATTTTTAATAAAACCCATGACAAATAAATTCCCTAGACAAGTATCAGAACAAGAAAGTCCTTATGATGCTTGTAAAAGAAGAATCAATAATAGAAAAAAAAGATTACCTGAGATTATTAAAAATAAACAAACCCATAAATTAATGAAAATCTGGGAAATAAATCTTCCAATCCCAGAATTAGAAAAAAGCCATGTTATAGCTCCAACACCTCCATCAGCTGTTTTATATTATTTAATAAGAGAATCTCCTGAAAACCATGAAGAATTATTTAATCAAATATACAATGAAGATACTGAAAGACAGGTTCATAAACTATTTGTAAAATATAAAGGCATGATTGGTATATAATATAAATATATAAAAATAAAAAAACATTATAAAAACAATGAAAAAAGTAACATTACATAATAAAGCATATGGTGCAAGTTTTCAAGGGTTTTTTAAAGAAAAACAACTAAGAATAGGAAGAAGAGAGAATAATGATTTAATCATTCTTTATCCAGATATTTCAAGAGTTCACTGTGAAATTTATGAAGTTGAAGATGGTTATCAAATAAAAGATTTAGAAAGCACCCTTGGAACTTCTGTTAATAAACAAAAACTTGCTGACAAAATTTCAAACATAAAACCAGGAGATATTTTGGGACTAGGAAGTCATCAATTTGATTTTACAATAACAGAAGTTTCTCTTTTTAGTTATCAAGCTTTAAAACAATTTTTAAAAAGATTTTCTAAAAGATAACTCCTAACAACAAATCACTCTAAAGTAACAACAATCGAAAGGTTTAAAAATAGGTTTTCTATAAAAATAATATGGAACCAACCCTTGAAGAAAAAGTAAATGTAGTAATTAGAAGCTGTCCAAAACATGGACTTAATTATCCAAGAAAACAAGGAAATTTAACAACAGATAATTATAGTGTATTTATTGAATGGGTTAAACAAGCTTATAAAGATTCTATAGAACTAGGACAACTTACAAATATTGAAATAAAAGGGGATGTAGAAGGGCCAATATCAACAAATAAAGGAACTACTCAAGAATATTCTTATTGGTTTGAATTTAATGAAACAATAGGAAGTACAAGAAATCATCAAAATCCAATTTACACAACAAAATTTGAAGATACTTATAATCAACCTTCTGATGATAATGAAACTCCTGAAGAATATCTTAGAGAAACTTTAAATTATTTAAAACAAGAGTTAGAAAAAAAACTACCCTCTACATGCAACATAACAACACCCCCTAAAAAAATAATAATTCAAGATAATTCAGTCCCCAATCAAGGAGAATCTTTATCATAAAGATTTCAAAGAGCAATTAAACCAAGATAATCATTAATTTTATTAACCCTCCCTACTTTCAATCCATGAAAATGGGTTTGCAAATATCTGAAATAATTTCAAAAAAAGAAATAACTTTTCAAGACCTAAAAAACAAAACAATTGCAGTAGATGCATTTAATGCAATTTATCAATTTCTTACAACAATAAGACAACCAGATGGAACACCCTTAAAAGATTCTAAAGGAAACATCACATCTCACATCTCAGGATTATTTTACAGAAATATAAATCTTATTCTTGAAAACATTAAACTAATTTATGTTTTTGATGGTGAAGCCCCTGCCTTAAAACAACAAACATGGAAAAAAAGAAAACAAGCAAAAGAACAAGCAAAAGAAAAATATGAAAAAGCTTTATCTGAAGAAGATATAGAATCAATGGGGAAATATGCTCGAGCAGATACTTCATTAGATGAACAAAAAATCAATGAAAGCAAAGAATTATTAACAGCAATGGGAATCGCAATAATCCAAGCACCATCAGAAGGAGAATCACAAGCATCTTACTTAGCACAAAAAAAAGACATTTATGCTGTTTCATCTCAAGACTATGACTGCTTAATGTTTAAAGCACCCCTTTTAATACAAAATCTAAGTTTAGCAAGAAAAAGAAAAACAATTTCAGGATATAGAGAAGTCTTTCCACAAATAATTGAACTTAAAGAAGTTCTTCAAGAATTAAAAATAAACCAAGAACAATTAATCTGTTTAGGAATCCTTTGTGGAACAGATTATAATCAAGGAGGAGTAAAAGGCCTAGGCCCAAAAAAATCATTAAAAATTGTGCAAGAATATAAAACAAAAGAAAAAATATTCAAAGCAATTGAACAAGATGAAAAATACAGCAAATATAAAATAGACTTTGACTGGCAACTAATCTATGATGAAATTCAAAACCCTGAAATAATCAAAAACCCTGAAATAGAATTTCCAAAACTTGACCCAGAAAAAATCAAAGAAATTTTATTAAAATATGAATTCTCAGAAAAAAGAATTAACAACCAATTAGAAAAACTTGAGAATCTCAAAAAGCAGGCTGCTCAGAGGACTTTGTTTTAGA
>CAYRKK010000037.1:0-10548 GCA_964424875.1 Candidatus Woesearchaeota archaeon | reverse complement strand
CAGATTGGTAGGTTGGATTAGTTATGGTCATGAACGAAGTGAATTAACTTGTAAAAAAACAATATTTAAAGTTTTGGGAGGGTTTTCTTTATAAGTTGGTAGTGGGAATAGATTGTTTATGTCAAGAATTGAAAACCACATCTTTTAGGATGTGGTAGATTACTTGTCTTCAATTCTTGAGCATCCTAAAAACAAGTGCCTGTCACAAACCCACACTTTTAAGTGTGGGTGGCACATTGTTTTTTTGATTTAAGGAATTCTAAAGCTAATTTCAGGAAGATTGGAGCTAGAAGATTTTGATTTTTTAGATGTTGGAGGAGTTGTTCTTGGTGAACGTTTTTTTGTTTTAAGTTTTTTTTCAAGTTTTTTTAATTCATCTTCTTCTGCTTTTTGTTTTTTTAATGGAGTATCTTTGTAAATAGGAATTATATTAATTGCAGGATAATTTTGAAATGAGAATGTTTCAATTTTAATATCTTCTGGTTTAAGTTTTGTTTTTATTTTTTTTGCTATTTTTTGAGCAAGTGTGAGAGAGGATTTTGGAAGTTTTTCAATTGTTGTTTTTTGTTTTGGAAGAACAATGCAGTGCCCTTTTGATAGGGGATTTATTTCTAAAATTGCAATTGCTTTATTGTTTTCTGCTAGTTTATAACAAGGAAGTTCTCCTTGTATTATTGATTCAAAAACTGGTTTTTCTGTAGTTTGAGAAGTAAGCTTTGGTTCTTGAGAGTCAGAATCTGATAATTGTATTTTGTTTTGTTTTAAAAATTCTTCAAGCCCTTGTTTATCTAATTTTTTAATATGTTCTTTGATTTGTTCTTTGTTTTCTTTAGGTAATTGTTCAACTTGCTGAAGAAGTTGTTTTTTTATTTGTTCTGCTTGTTCTTGTGTAAATGTCATGAATAATTAAGAATAATAAATGTTATAAAGTTATTGTTATGGATTTAAGTTTATGGAATTAGGAGAGATTGAAATTGAAAATATGCTTAGAATAGGTTTAGGAAGTTTTCCTCTTTATGAGAAGCAACATTGGATTCAGGTAGTTGTCAAAGATGAATCAATTTATATTAGTTATGGACTTTCAGATAATAGAATAGGAAATCTTTGCGGTACAAGATTTGATTTAGAAATATTAGGAGAACAGTGTAATATAAATAGTTATAATATACAAGAAGGAAAAAGAAGGAGAGGGTATGGAAGAGAATTATATAATCTTCTTGAAATGTTTTGTAAGAAAAAATTTAATTGCAGAAAATTTGTAACTAGTGCTTCAGGACAAGGATTTTATTTTTGGCCTAAAATGGGTTTTTATTTTAAAGAAGGAATAGAAGTTGAAAAGGTTGTTTGAAGAATATTATCCAAATGCTCGTCTAAAATCAATTATTTCTGCTGAAGAAACATTTGGAATTTCTTTGATTTTTGTTTCAAAAGGGTCTGTTGGAATTGATTCATCAATTGAAAATGATGCTGTTATTGAATTAAGTCCAAATGCAACTGGTTCTGTTTTAAACTGAGGGTTTTGCCCTTGTTTTTCTTGGATTATTTTTTCTGCTTGTTTTTGAATTTTAATTAAATCAGAATCTGGTGATTCTGGCATTATTTTAAGTTGTATTAGTGCTGTTCCCATATTTAGTTTTTGAAATATAAGTTTATAAAGTTTTGGAATATGATTTTTTGAATAGAAATGTTTATAAAATTTGTTTTTTTAGTGGATTATATAAATCAAGATATTAACAGATTAGCTTTAGTAAAAGGTAATGAGGGATATGTTTTTTATAGGATAATGATAGTAGAGCTGAATGTTTAAGAGTTTTAGGAAGATATGCTTCAAATCCTGAATTAAGTTTTACTTGGTATGATGCTGCTGTTTTAGCTCAAAATGTAATGCAAGAAAGTCAAAAAGATTTATTAAAAACTAGTAGATTTAATTTGCCTTTGCCTAAGAATCTTGATGATTTCTTTTAATAATTATTTTTAATATTGTTTTAATAACCATAATACTTATAAAAGAAAAGCAAGTTTTTAATAATGATTAAAAAAAGGTTAAAATGGAAGGAAATTATCAGCAGTTAGTTGAATTTATATCTGAAAGTTCAGGGGTAGGTGTTGATGAAATAGAAAGAAAAATTGAAGCTAAGCAAGCTAAACTTTCTGGTTTAATAAGTAAAGAAGGAGCTGCACAAGTTGTTGCAGCTGAATTAAATATTAATTTTGATAAACAAGTAATTAAAATTTCACAAATGGTTCCTGGAATGAGGAAAATAAATTTAATTGGAAAGATTATTGAAATGTTTCCTGTTAGAGAGTATCATAAAAATGGAAGAAGTGGGAGGATAGGAAGTTTTATTTTAGCAGATGATACTAGTAATATTAGAACTGTTTTATGGGATGAGAGTCATATTGATTTAATTGCTAAGGGAGATATTGGTCAGGATAGTGTTGTTGAGATTAATAATGCTAGTGTGAGAAATGGAGAGTTACATTTAGGAAGTTTTTCTGAAATTAAAATTAGTAAGAAAATTGTTGAAAATCTTGTTGTTGAGAAACCTGTTTTAAAAAAACCAATTATTGATTTTAATGTTAATGATAATATTAGTGCAAGAGCTTTTATTGTTCAGATGTTTGAGCCAAGGTTTTTTGAAGTATGTTCTGAATGCAGGAAAAAAATTAATGAATTAAAAGAGTGTGCAGAACATGGGAAAGTAGTTCCTGAAAGAAGAGCTTTGTTGAGTTTTGTAATTGATGATGGCAGTGATTCAATTAGAGCAACTATTTTTTCAGAAGTTCTTGACAAAATTTTTAGTAAGGAAGAATTAGAAAATTCAGAATTATTTGCTGTTAAGAAAAATGATTTTCTTGGTAAAGAGGTTCTTGTTAGTGGGCAGGTTAGAAGAAATTCTATGTATAATGTTAATGATTTTATTGTTAGTGGAATAGATGAAATTGATTTAAGTGAGTTGATTGAAGAGTTGGAGGGGTGAAAGCAAGGGATTAGCAACCCATTGCAATACCATTATGCGATCAGGGCATATGAATATGACGACGTTTTTTAACCTTTGTGATGTTATTTTCTTGTTTTTTAGTATAGTACCCATTTTAGAGTACTTTATTAGCAAGATAGATTACATTTTTGATACAGTTAGTATTTTATCTGGGGAATGTTTTTGTAACAGTTTGTAGAGAATAAAGAAATCCTGTCACTAAATTAATCATCAATTTATACCTGAAACAGGAAAGTAATTTTCCCTAGCTTCAGGAATATGCACTGTATCTGGATATTTATCATTAAATCTGCCCAATGTTTCAAATAAATACATTGTTGATCTTTCATCATCAGGCAGAGTATATATTTGTCTAGGCATTAATCTTGAAGGTACAATTCTAAATTTTCTTTTAGACATTCTTTGTAATTCTTCTTCTTCATTCATTTCATAAGGATGATTAACTTCAACTACTCTAAATCCATCTTCATCTCTATAAATATCAAAATGACCTCCAAGTGACTCTTCGAAAGCATTTAATACTCTATTTTTAATCATGCTATATCCAATCTCAGATTTTAACAATTTAAATAGATCTTTTCTTTGTTTTCTTGATGCTCCAAATTCTTTAACTTGTCTATTGTGCGTTGTCCAGAACTTTTTATGTTGTAGTGTTCCATATTCATATGGACAATCCAATTTTCCACGAGGGTCGTCTGGATTTTGCAAATATCCTTGTTCAGTAAATACCTTTATTGCTTCTAAACAAGAAACATCACATAGATTTCCAAATTTTAATCCACTAAACAGCTGGTGAATATATTGAGAGGGTAAGATAAATGGAATACTTTTTTTTCTTAGTTCAAATTCTTCTAAATGTTGAGAAAAATCCTTTCTTATTCTATTTTGACCAATTGTAATTGAATCAATATATTCTCCGATTGGATGCCTTATCCATGTTCCTGGACCAGGTGAAAAAGTACCTTCATTAAAAAAATCCATATGAGAAATTCCATTTGCACTAATAAATACTTGTGGTAAGTTTAGTAAAAATCTTCTTTCCAATCCCTCTTCTAATACTAATTTTTCTCTTGCTTCTGATGATGGATTAGTTTGTGTTTCTACATCAATCCCTAGCGAAATTCTTTTTTCTGAAAGACTAGCAATAATTCCATGATCGCCAACTTGAAATAACCTATTTGTTCTATATCTACTATTTCCATTAACATGCATCTCTTTAACTACACAATATCTTCCTTGTTCTAATCCATCAACTAATCTTTTAAGACCACCTTTAACTTGTTCTCTAGAAACACTTCCTTCTAAACCATATAGTTTAGATAAGTCAACATCTTTTTCAGATCGATCATAAATTACTTTTGTCATTAATAATATATATTAAAATCTGTATTTAAGGATTATTGTATTTAGGATATTGTAAAAAAAACGCCGCCAGCAGGAATCGAACCTGCGAGCCCCGGAGGGCGTGAGTTAGCAACCCACTGCAGTACCATTGTGCCATGGCGGCTTAATATGGTGTGTGATTTGTGATATTTTAAGTTTATGTATTTCTGTGATGTTTTTTTCTTGATTTTTAGTATAGTGCCCTTTTTATAGTACTGTATTAGCAAGATAGTTGAACTTTATGTCCACTATACTGGAAAGATTTAAATACTTATATTACTTCTTATATGCAATTAAATATATCATAGTTTGTGATAAAAACAATGACAAATAATGAAAAAATACCCATTAGAGAAATTAACATAAATAAACAGTTAGATAATGTTAAAAATTGGAAAATTAGTAGTGAAGACAAGAAATCAATTAAAGAATATATTAGAGACTTACAAATTGGTAAAATCACAGGTAATCAACCATGTGCAGGAACTCTAACAGGTTATTTATCAAATTTAAGAATAGCTTTGGAGTTTATGAACAAACCAACTTCCCAACTCAAACCAAAAGACACTGAAGACTTATGTGAAGCTCTGTTAAAAGATAGTCTAAAATATATTTTTAAGAAGAAAAATAGTGATGGAGAAACAATACATCATAAAAAACCATATTCTGAGAGTGGTAAGATTAAAATAAAAAATGCTGCAATACTTTATCTAAATTGGAAGTTAGGAGATAAGTCTTCTTCATTAATTAAGATTCTAAAAGTTAAACCAAAATTAAAAGAAAGAACGCCTGATTATTTGAGAGAAGAACAAGCTGAAAAATTATATAAGGCTTGTAAGACAAGTGAGGAGAGATATTTGATTGCTATGTTATTTGATAGTGGGGCAAGAGCTGAAGAATTTTTTAACATAAGACGTGAAGATATACAACTTCCTAAAGGAGAAGATAATTTTGTAAAGTTAAGTTTGAAAGAAGAATACTCAAAGACTAAAGGTAGGACTATTGGTTTGTATTGGAAATATTGTTTAGAAGGTGTTAGAGATTATCTTAATCAAAGAATTAGTGAAGGAATACAAAGTGATGAACCTGTTTTCAAAAACAATTATAAGAACACATTAAAATTTTTAAAAAGATTAGGAAACAAAGCTTTAGGAAGGTCAATTCATTTTCACTTATTTAGACACTCATCAGCAACTTATTATGCTAATAAATTAAATCGTCAAGAATTGTGTATTAGGTATGGTTGGAAATTTAGAAGTCCTTGTCCAGATATTTATATTAGTAGAGACTTAGGTAAGAAGGAGATTGATGAGAAGTTTGAGAGAACTCCAATAGGAGAATTGAAAAGTGAGCTTGAGAAGCAGAAGCAGCTTAATATAATCAAACAAGAAGAACTAGAGAAAAAGAATAATGAGTTAGTGGTTGAGATACATAACATGTCAAAGGATTATAATAAGGTTGTTAAGGAGATGAGAGAAGCTATTTTGAATATGAGGAGATTAAATGTTACTGAAAATTATTAATAATAATTTGACGTAAGCTTTTTATAGTATATTTTGTAATATATTATTATGAAAAGATTAATGGTGTTGATGAGTGTAGTATTAATTTTTGGTATGGTTAGTTTTGTAAGTGCAGAAACTACTTCTAATTTTAAATATGATGAAATAACTATCAGATTTGTTGATGCTTTAACTTTAGAACCAATTACAAATTCTCAAATTGAAATTGCTGCAGATTATGAAGGACTAAGTCGTTATGGAGAAGAGGATGGTTATGTTTATTATAATCCTAGTCAAAGTTTATTTCAAGGAAGTTATACTCTAGAAGATGTTAAATCTGCTGAAGGAACAATTAAAAAAGAAAAACTAAAACCTTTAATAACAAACTCTAATGGAGAAATAAAACTTTCAGTTGATGCAAAAGGATATAAATTTCGGTCAGATAGAGCAGATAATATGAATTATGTTAGTCAAGGAGACTCATTTGATATAAATTTTCTTGAAAAACCAGAACATACAATTTATTTAAATCCTATATATGATGTTCAAGTAAAACTTAAAACAAATTTTAATTTTTTATTATCTTTTTTTAGAATGTTTAGATATGGGTCATATCTTGAAGCGCCAGCTTCTGAATTAAATATGGATTCTGTAATAGAGCCTAATTGTTTTATGACTACTTTGCAAAAAGGTGCAACAGTTAAACAATATAGTAAAACAATTAACATCAGAACTTATTATTCTAGAGATTTAAATTCTCCTACTAAAGAACCTTATGAATGTTCAATTTATGCTTGGGAAAGTATTAGAAAGGTAGGTGGCATTAAACAAATCGATTTTGCTTCTATGAGAAAAGGAGAAGTCAATAAATTTGAATTGCCATTAGATATGGGTTATGAAGAATTGATAACTCAATATCCAAGTATTAAACCTCCTGAATCAAATTAAAAGATTTACAAAAGCTTTTTAAATATCATATTGCATTATATATTATGAAAAAGTTAACACTATTACTAGGATTGATTTTAATGATAAGTATAATTAGTTCTGTTTCTGCTCTTGAAAATTGTTCTGATTCTGATGATGGGAAAAATTATTTTACTAAAGGATTAGTAATTCCTAGGGCTGGTGATGAACAAGTTTGGGATTCTTGTAAGAATAGTAAAGTTGTATTAGAAGGAACTTGTGATGAACAGGGTGGTAAAGTTTATGAATATGAATGTCCGGGTGCATGTGAAGATGGAGCTTGTGTATGTTCAGATTCAGATGATGGAAAAGATTATTTCACTAAAGGATTAATTATTGCTAGAGCAGGAGATGAACAAGCTTGGGATTCTTGTAAAACAGATTATATTTTATTAGAGGGAACATGTGATGAACAAGGAGGTGCTGTTTATGAGTATCAGTGTCCTAATGGATGTTTAAATGGTGCTTGTAAGATTGAATCACCAAATACTTGTTCTGATTCTGATGATGGTAAAGAATATTACACCAAAGGATATACTGAGGGGATTCATGTGGGAAATGAATATTTATGGAATGATGAGTGCGATTCAAGTAATTCTAATAAACTAATTGAAAGATTTTGTGATAGTGAAAATAGGCCTCATGACCAGTATTATACTTGTCCAAGAGGGTGTTCAGATGGGGTTTGTCTTTCTACATGTTCAGACAGCGATAATGGAAAAGATTATTTTTCAAAGGGAACAATTATAACTAGTGATGAAACATTCACAGATACTTGTGATGGAAAAATGTTGAAAGAGGGAACTTGTGATGAAAGAGGAGGAAAGACTTATGATTATGAGTGTCCTGGAACATGTGAAGATGGAGCATGTGTTTGCTCTGATTCAGATAATGGAAAAGATTATTTTACTAAAGGATTAATTATTGCTAGAGCAGGAGATGAACAAGCTTGGGATTCTTGTAAGGATGATTCTACACTATTAGAAGGCACTTGTGATGAACAAGGTGGAGCAGTGTATGAACATGAATGTTTAAACGGATGTTCAGAAGGGGTTTGTCTTAAATTTGAACCTTCTGAGGAAACAGGTCCAATAGACTTGCCTGAAGAAATTGTAGACGAAGAAGAATTAATAAATCTCTGTTATGGATGTAAACTTGAAAACAAATGTTATCCATTTGGATACAGAAAAGATGGAAATTATTGTTCAGAGTCTAATGAGTTTTTAGAACAACAAGAAAAAGAAACAACTTGTGAAAATAATTTTGAATGTGATAGTAATCTATGTATTGATGGAGAATGCTTAAGTAGTAGCTTATGGCAAAAGATATTAGGCTTCTTTAAAAGATTATTTGGTAGAGAATAATATTATTATTTTTAACCTAACACTTTTAAAATCAACTCACCATTTTTTGTAATCTTTAATGGTATCTTACCATGTTTCTGAACTTCTTGGTCTTGAATTAATTTTATTTTTAGAAGATGTCTAACATGAACTTTCAAACTCATGTGGGTAAGTTTTAATATCTTTTGTAAATCACCAACACCTAAATCTTTATCATTATTATTTTTGAGAGTTTTAAGAACAGCTAAATCAAGTTCATTTAACACATTACCACTCCTCTCACCTTTTTTCCTCTTAACCATATAATATTGTGGAAACTTAGGTTTATAAATATAACGTTAGTAATTGCATAAAATATTTAATTTAGGTGAAGAGAAACATTTATAAACGTATAAAGGTATATATTATTACAAGCATACAATATATAATATATGTGTTATAAACAAAATGAACAAAGTAATAATATTTAAGGTAAATAAGGAACAAAGAAAACTTTTAGACAGGGCTGTGAAAAAATCAATGAGGACAATTACATCAATCGTGAGACAGGGAACAATGAAACAGGTTAAGGAGATATTAAAAAAATGAAAAGTAGAGATAAAAAATTTAAAACAGTGTTGGAAGAACAACAAGATATTTTTAATGTAATGGAAAGACTTCTTAATTTTTTAATAAAGAAGAACGAAGAAATTTCTAATAGATTTAAGTTGGAGGAAGAAAAAGATGGCACTACTGAATCTAGTTGAATTAAATAAATTAAAATGGAGGTTTACCAATGGTGTCGCAAGACAAGGACAAGAAGAAAGCACCACCAAGATACAGCGAGAAGACGAAAAGAGAAATTGTTGAAGCTGCTAAGGGTGGAATGTCTTTAGGTGAGATATTAGAGAAGTTTCAACCTAGAAAAAGGGCTGTGCTTAGATACTTGAGAAAATCTGATGTCAAACTAAAAAACTAATTTTTTTAGGAAAATCAAAAATAGATTTTCTTGCGGGACTTCAAATAAAAAATGACTATACACATACCATCACAATTTAAGAATGAGAAATTTAGATTTGTTAAACTTCTACCAAAGACTAAAAAACCATATGAACTTGAGTGGCAAAAGAAAGGCTATAAGTATGATGATAAAGAACTCAATCAACATTTAGAAGTAGGGAACTACGGAGTTTTATTAGGTCATGGAAATTTAATATGTATTGATGTAGATAATAGAGAATTAATCTCTCATTTTGATAACTTATGTAGTGATACTTTGATTGTTGAAACTGGTTCTGGAAAAAGACACATTTATTATTTCTGTGATGTTAGAAAAAATAGAAATATTGATGGGTTAGGAGAACTACGATGTAGAAATCAACAAACAGTAGGTCCAGGGAGCATACATCCAGATACAGATAAGGAATATAAAATTCTAAATAACAAATCAATAAAAGAAATTTCTAAAGAAGAATTGGATAAAATTATTAATATTGATTCTAAAGACAAATCATTTGTTGTTGGTGAGAACTTAGACAAGTCAAGGTCAGGTGAGGAGTTTTGGGAATGTGTTAATAAAATTAAAGAGAATAAAACTAAAGAAACAATCTTTGAACACATGGAGAATAAGAAGTTTGAAAAATGGAATACACATGGTAAAAGTTATCCATCATATAGAGAAAAGACTTATACTGCTGCACTAAATTTTATTAATAAGGATAAGGAGCAGGTAACGCAGGAGAATGAAGATGAGATTAAGGATTTAGGGTTTTGGACTATTAGAGATTATGAAGAATATAAACCATCTAAGAATTATATTATTGACCAAATAATGTATCCTAATGATATTGAAATGATTTATGGGCAATCAGGACATATGAAAAGTTTAGATATTTTGTATAGGGCTGTTTGTATTGTGTCAGGTAGAAAATATGTTGGTAAGTTTAAGATTAAGAAATGTCCAGTGGCGATTATATCAGCAGAGAATCATAAGAAAGTAGATAAACATAGATTGAAAGCAATAATGAGGGGATTGAAGATTAGAAAGAAGGATTTGCCACTTTACATTTTGCCGAGGGAAAATTGTGGTGATTTATTAGAAAACGATTTTAAGAAAGGTGTTGAGAAGTTTGTTAAGAAGAAAGAAATTAAGGTTTTAATTATTGATACAATAAATCCAGTTACACCAGAAGTTGATGATAATAAGGCTAGGGATGTAACAAGAGTGTTTAATGAATTTTTTAAACGATTAGTTGATAAATATAAAATCAATATTTGTTTTTTACATCATACAGACAAACAAGCTAAATCATTTTTAGGTTCTACTAAGTTCAAAGCTAATAGTGATGTTACTTCTTTAATTGTTAGGAAAAC
>CAYRKK010000036.1:0-10746 GCA_964424875.1 Candidatus Woesearchaeota archaeon | reverse complement strand
ATTTTGAAAAAATTAGCTAACTTTCTATTGAGGTTTTATTTGGGATGTAGCCTAGAAAACACAAACAATTTTATACTTCTTAATATTATATAAAACATGGTTGAAGATGAAGAAAAAAGTGAAACTCATGTTGCAATTTTTAAAGGAAAATCAATAAGAAGAAAACTTGTTGATAATAAATGGTTTTTTTCTGTTGTAGATATAGTTGGGGTTTTGACTGAAAGTGAAAATCCTAGAAAATATTGGAATAAATTAATCCAAAGATTACGCGAAGAAGGAAGTGAGGTGGTGACAATTTGTCACCAACTGAAATTAAAATCAGGTGATGGAAAAGAATATGGAACAGATTGTGCAGATACAGAAGGTATTTTTAGAATAATACAGTCTATTCCTTCTAAAAAAGCAGAACCATTTAAAAGATGGCTTGCAAAAGTTGGATATGAAAGAGTTCAGGAAATAGAAAATCCAGAATTAGCTCAAGAAAGAATGAAACATCTTTATGAACAAAAAGGATATTCTAAAAACTGGATTGAAAAAAGATTAAGAGGAATAGCAATAAGACAAGAATTAACAGATGAATGGAAAAATAGAGATATTCAAAAAGAAATCGAATTTGCTATATTAACAACTGAAATAAGTCAGGCTACTTTTGGAAAAACAGTAGAAGAATATAAAGATTTAAAAAAATTAAAAAGAGAAAATTTAAGAGATCATATGGATGACCTTGAGTTAATTTTTACAATGTTGGGCGAAGCAGCAACAACAAGAATAACAAAAGCAAAAGATGCTATAGGTCTTGAAGAAAATAAAATAACAGCTAGGCAAGGGGGAGAAGTTGCAGGTAATGCAAGAATAGAACTTGAATCAAAAACAGGAGAAAGTGTTTTATCTGAAGATAATTTTTTAGATATTCCTGAAAAGAAAAAGAAGAAAAGAAAGAGAATGATAGAGATTTTTAATGAGTAACTTTCAAATTTCAACAATCTCTCCAATCATATGATGAACTCCTACTTGATTAATCTTAGTATTAATATTTTTTCCTAAAATGTTTTTATTATTTGATTTTATTAAAACAATGTTGTAATTAGGGTCGCGAGCTTCATAGATGTTAGGAATTTTGGTTTTATTATTTATGAAAACTTTGAAGATTTGATTTAAAAACTTTTGTTTGTTTTCTTGAGCTGTTTGTCTATGAATCTGCATTAGTTCTGTTGTTCTTTTGTTGATGGTGTTTATTAAAAGAGGTTTGAGTTTTCCTGCTTTTGTATTTTTATGAGATGAGAATTTGCTTAAATTAAATACATCTGGTTTATAGGTTTTTATAAATTTAATATTTTTTTCATGGTCTTTTTGAGTTTCTGTTGGATAACCTGTAATTATATCAGTAGATATTGTAATGTCTGGAAATTCTTGTTTGAATTTTGTTATTATTTGTTTAACTTGTTTTGTTGTGTATTTTCTGTTCATGTTAGTTAGTAGTTTATCTGATGCAGATTGAATTGGAATATGGAGAAATTTGTAGAGTTTTGGTGATTTGTAGATTTCTATTAATTGGTCTAAGATTGGTAATATGTGATTGGGGTTTGACATTCCTAAACGAAGTTTAAATTTTTTGTTAATTGATAAAATATTATTAAGAAGTTCTGGAAGTTGAGATAGGTTATTTTTATCTAAACCATAGGCTGAACAATCTTGACTTGTTATCCAGATTTCTTTTGCACCTTGTTGCAGGTCTGATTTAATTGATTTTAAAATATCTTCTTGGTTGTATGAGAATAAAGGGCCTTTTGCTAGTTTTGTTTTGCAGTAAGAACAGTCTCCTAGACAACCTTCGCTGATTTGAGTTATTGAGATTAATTTATTATTAGATATTTTAGGTAAAAGAAGTTTTTGTTCATCTTGATATTTTAAATATTCTTTTTGTTTTTTTTCTGTTAATTGAGATTGTTGATAATTCTTAATAAGTTTTACAATATCTTTGAAGTGATGAGTTCCTAAAAGAATTGAGTTTGGTGAGAGTTGTTTGATTTGTTTTGCATCTGTTTCTGGCATGCAACCAGTTATAATTAAAAGTTTTTTTGGATATTGTTTTGTTAAGTCTTGAATTTTTCTTTTGATTTTATTTTCTGTTTTTTGTTTTACAATACAGGTGTTGAGAATAAGGATGTCTGCTATTTGAGGATTGTTTGTTAATTGATAATTTGATTGCATTAGAATTCCTTTTATGATTTCTGAATTGTTTTGATTTGCTGTGCAGCCGAATGTTTGGATGTTGATGAAGTTGTTCATAGAAATTATTAGAGAAAGTGGTTTAAAGAAGTTTTTGTTGAGGGATTATCCAAAATCACGAAATCTTGTATTAGCTAATTTTTTAGCTCTTTGTTCAAGATCACCGAAACTTGTTTTTAATCTTTTTTCAGTTTGTTCTAATCTTTCATAAGCTTCTTCAGATCTTCTTAAGCGATAATCTCTAACAACTACTCCAAAGGATTTTGCAGCCTCTGATGAATTTGGATAAATTTCAAGAGTACTACAACTATCAATAAAATAAAGTGAAGGAGCATAATCATCATCAGAAGAAAACTCAGGCAATTTTTCATTATGTTCATCAGCTTTTTCTCCTGCTTTTTTTAAAGCAGTTTCCAATCCTTTTATTAAATCTCCTTCTTGTCTAGACAATGCTACTAATAAACAACCTTTTTCGTCATTTAATTCTGAAACTCCCTCAACAGAATAACCATATTCTCTTATTACTGGTTCAACAAATTTTTTAAAACTATCAACAGAGAGGCTTTCTTGCCCTACCCAAAATATTCCTGATTGCATAACATTAGTTCCTGATGGCATAATATTAATTAATTTTAAAGTATTTAAAGATTATTTTATTAAAGAATATATTACATCTCATCCATGACAGGTATTAAAAGTATTACTGTTGGTAATTATTCTATTTAAGCCTTAATCACTTCAAAAGTAGCACCCATTATTTTATCTTCATCCCCATCTGCAGCTTCAAAAATAATCAAATAATTATTAAAAGTAAATTCTGAACTTTTTGGATCTCTATTCATTAAATTAACTTCCCCCTTCCCTCCAACATTAATTGTAGTCTCATCATATCCTTGTTGTTCAGTTGCAGATATTAATGTGAATTTTAGAGAATCTATAGTAACAGTTTGACCTTCAAGTAAATTACAATCTTTCTCTAAATTACAAAGAATGTTTTTACTTACACAAATTTCATTATAAGGATCAAATAACTCTTCCTCTGGACATTTCTCAGCAAAGAATATAAAATAAGCTCCAATACCTCCTGCTAATATCAAAATTATGACAATAATCAAAATTACAATACCTGCTCCACCTTTTTTATTCATATTAATATTAGAGTTATTTATTATTTAAATCTTTTCTACATTTCTTCCATGACTTCAATTCCAAGAAGATAAAGAGAATTATGTAAACAAGTTCTAAAAGCATCTACTAATTTAAGACGAAATGCTTCAATATCTTTTTTCTCACCAATAACTTTGCAATTATGATAAAACTCGTTGAAAGTTTGGGCTAAATCATGAGAGTAGTTTGCAATTAAAGCAGGATTCATGTGTTGTGCTGCTTTTTCAATTATATCTGGAAATTTTGAAATTTGATTTATTAAAGAGATTTCTTGATTTGATAGTTGTTCTGGAATTTCTGATTTTGATTTATTAAAGTTTTTTGCTTTTCTTATAATTGAAGATGCTCTTGCATAAGAGTATTGTAAATAGGGTCCTGTGTTTCCTTCAAAGTTCAGGGCTTGTTCCCAAGTAAAGTTTACATCTTTAATAGGTTCATTTTTTAAAACAATATATTTAATTGCACCAACTCCAACTTTTTCTGGATCTCCTTTTGTTTTTCTTTTTGAAATTTCTTGTTTTGCTTTTTCAATTGTCTTTTTTAAAACATCTTCTAAAAGAATTATATTTCCTGTTCTTGACGCCAGGATTTCTTTTCCAAATTTAATTGTTCCAAATTTTAAATGAATTAATTTATCTGCCCATTCATATTTCATTAATTTTAATAAGTTAAACAAACTTTCAAAATGAGCTTCTTGACGAAAATCAACAACATAAATCATTTTTTCAAAATTGTATTTTTTGAATCTTTCAACAGCAGCTCCAATATCTTGAGTTATATAAGAAGCTGTTTCATTATTTCTTAAAATGTATTTCTTTTTTTTATTTATTTCTATGTAAACAGCGCTGTCTTTTTCTCTGTGAGCAATTCCTTTTTCTAATGCATTAATGACGATTTGTTTTCCCCTTTCTGAGAATTTGCTTTGACCTGTTGTTTCTGTGAAACTGACTTTTAACATATTATAAACTTTATCAAAACCTTTGTCAGAGGATTTTCTTATTTTATTCCAGATTTCATGTGCTTTTTTATCTCCAAGTTCTAAAAGTTTTACTTTTTCTTTTGCTTTATTTGTCCATTCATTGTCTTGAAATTCTTCACCTAATCCTTGTGTTATTTGAGATTTTTCTTTTGAACAAAATTTTACATATAATCTAAGGAGTTCTTGAACAGGATTTTTTTTCAAAGCTTCTTTATTTAACCATAATTCATAAGCAACTATTAGTTTTCCAATATGCAAGCCAACATCTCCAAGATAGTTGATTCCAATTGGATTATAATTTAAAAATTTGTAAATTCTCATTAATGAATCTCCGAGGATTGTTGAGCGGATGTGACCTATATGCATTGGTTTTCCAATATTTGGATGTGAAAAATCTATTGCTATCTTTTTGTTTTTTCCTATGTTTGTTTTTCCAAAGTTTGCGTTTATATTTAGAATTTGTTGTGCTTGTAGTTTTTTGTTTATGAAAAAGTTAAGATAAGAACCTTCTGCCTTAGTTTTTTCAATTTCTTTTGAAAGAGATTTTGATAATTTTTTAGTTAAATCTTGTGCAATTTCATTAGGTGATTTTTTTAGTTTTTTGCTTAAGATAAAACAAGGAAAAGCATAATCTCCTAAATCTTGTGATGGAGGGGTTTCTAATAGTTTTTCAATTTGTTCTGGTTTTAGTTTTGTTTGTTTTGCAAGTATTTGAATTATCTTTTGTTTAAACATTTTCGTATGGGAACCTAAGGTTCCCCTAACAAGTCACCCTTCCTAAGAATGACTGTTAAATTTATTATTTATTAAAGAAAGATATGTTTATAAAAGTTAGTAGGTTTATTTGAATATGGTTAATAAATGTGTGATTTGCAATGAAAAAATTCAAGAAGAATTTGGTAAGTTAATGGGAACTATGTTGAGGGTTAGGAATGAAAAAGGTGTTAATGAATTAATTTATGTTTGTTCTGGATGTCAGAAAAAAGACAATTGGATTGAAGATGCTAAGGTGAAGGGTGCTTGATAAGAATATTAGAATGTAAATGTTATAAAATCTTCTAAAGGATAATTTTTTAAATACATAATATCTTGATTTTGTATTATGCGAGGGTTCCAGAGTGGTTAAATGGGCAGGACTTAAGATCCTGTGACTTAGTGTCTTCGGGAGTTCGAATCTTCCCCCTCGCAGCCTTTTTTTAATAACTTAAAAGTAGTAACTATAGAAAGATTTATATAATGAAGAACGTTATCAATAATATGGTAAAAACACCACAACAATATGGTTTTCAGGGAATGATGGAGGACTTAGCAGAAGCTTTTCCGAATTTAAGATATGAATTAGTGGATAGAATTGATCCTGATGATATTAATAAACATCAAGATTGCATTATTGATGCAAGTGACTTTGATATAAATATGGTTGGAAGATTTATGACTTTTGACAATAACAATATAATTAGTCTTTTTAATTTACCTATTCCACAACTAGTTACAGCAGTAATACCTATGTTTAAAATGGATGGAAATATATCTGTATATAAGAACAGTGATATTCATAATTATGCTAATAAATCTCCTGATGATGATCGATGGGATTGTAATGCTCTTGTTTTGAATAGACATAAATTACCTCAAGGAGCAAAAAGTCTTGAGTTAAAAACTGAACAAGATATAATTGGTCACTTTCAAGATGAACCCTCTTGCGAAATATGCATATATTCTCCAGATTATAGATTGGTGGCAAGACTTTACAACGAAGGTAAAATCGTTTATAGAGCTTTTGGATTAAATAATGGTTTTAGAATAAAAGATTTAGGTCATGAAACTCCTCAAGACCTTTCAGTTATTTCTCCTGCAGTTAATGAATTACCTTTTCTGTATGGGCACATTCAATTCTTAAGAAAATTTGGAGATGTAGAAGCAATGTCTCGTGATGACCATATTTGTGTAAATGCTTATGACCCTGAAAAGAAGAGAACAGGGGGTATAAGATTGAAGTTTTCTAAGGTGTAATAACATTTAACATATTCCCCACGCTTCTGACACCTGGATAGTTTCCTCCCCCCCGCATTTTGAATTTTTAGATTTGGTTTTCTTATACTTGGTTTTTTTATACCCGAAGTTTTATATACCCTAAATATCTCTTATTTTTGCAGACTAGGCTGGCGGGGTAGCTCTCCGCTGTATGCTAGTGAGCTTTAAGCAAGCTGTAAGGGGGTAAGTGATTCAATTGTTAAGAAGTCTTAACACAAACGTTGAAGTTTTGTCCTTCTTGATCTTGCTATTGCGAAATGGGTCAGATCTTGATCGAAGCAGCCCTAAACATTAGTTAAGATGCTTGGAGGGTTGCAAAACCGAGGATGTATTAAGGTTGCTTTTTAATTATTGTTGAGCAAACCCTTGGGTCTGCACTAGATATATATTTTTGAAAACAATTTTCTTTAAAAGATTATAAGATAGTTGAAGGTTCTATGGTTCTAAATTAGGATAATCTTGAGTTGGGAAGGTCTTAAGTGGGATGGTTTTAAAGTTGAGGTGGTCTTGAGTTAGGTGATTTTGATTTAAAGATTGAATAAATTCATAAACCCAATCTTTAAATATATTGTTTTCTTTTTGTTTTAATGAATAAAAGAGGTCAGTTTTATGTTGTTGCAGCAATTTTAATTGTTTTAGTTTTATCTGGAGTAACTGGTGTTTCAACATATATTGTTGTTAAATCTGAACCAAAAACAATTCATGAGCTTGGTTCTGATTTAAATCGAGAGAGTGCTAAGATAGTTGAATATGGAATTTACAATAATGAAAACTTGACTAAATTAACTAATGAATTTGCAGGCAAAGATGTTGCTAAATATTTTTTAAAAAAAACAAATAATGCAAATATTATTTTTGTTTATGGAAATAAAACAAATTTGCAAAGTCTTCAGTATAACACTACAAATACTGGAAATGTAGGGGTTGCAGGAGGATTATGGAATAATTATAATTCATTTTCTGAAATTCAAAAATTAGATAATCCTGGTGATTTTGCTGAAGTTGAAGTTTTAAATAAGAAATATTCTTTTGAATTAAAAGATAATGAAATGTTTTATTTTGTTATTGTTCAAAAAAGAGGAGATGAAACTTTTGTTGAAAAAAAGTGATGAGCTTAGAAAATAAATAATAAGTTTGAAAGAGGGGATAATAAAATGTATAATAAAAACAAGAAAAGTAAAAAGAGTATTGTAGGTAAAATGTATAATAAAAAAGCAATTAGTTTAATGTTGTCTTATGTAATTTTGATTTCAATAGCTATTGCTATGTCTATTACAATTTTTGCATGGTTAAAATTAGTTGCAAATATAGAACCTATTGTTAGTTGTGAAGAAGGAACTTCAATTATTGTTTATGATTATTCTTGTGTGGATGATAAATTTATTTTAATATTAAAAAATAATGGGTTATTTAATGTGGATGGTTTTATTTTAAATGTTGGAAATGATACTCAAAGAGCTCCAATAGTTCATTTAATTCCTGTTGTTAGAGAAAGGGGTAGTATTGATGGGAAATATTTTTTTGAAACTGCCTTAAGTCCTGAAGAAACAATTGAGGTAGGGTTTACAAATAAAGCAATGGAAAATGGTAAAACTGATGTTGTTAATTTTAAATATATAAGAAATATTAGGATTCAACCATTTATTATTGAATCAGGTGAGAGAATTATTTGTGGAGAGGCAGTTATAAAGCAGAATCTTGAAGATTGTGAGATAAATAGAAACTGGGTGGAATAGAATTAGCAGGTTTGAGATTGCTTGGTTTATGAATTAAATAGGAAGATATTTATATGGAAAAAATTTAATATAAAAATGAAAAAGAAAAAAGCTATAAGTCCAATTATTTCAACTGTGTTGTTAATTATGATTGTTATTGTATTAGCAATTATTATTTTATTATGGTCAAGAGGGTTTGTTAAAGAAGCTATTACAAAAGATATTGCTGGAAATGAGAAAAGAGTTAATGAATTTTGTTTAGATGTTAAAATAAGTTCTATTATAAATGATGATGTGATAAGAACTTTTGGTTTTGAAAATACTGGCAATGTTCCAATTTATGCATATAAAGTTAAGCTTGTTGGAAAAGATGATGGAAAGTCAGAAGTTGTTAAAGTAACTAAAGAAGGTGGTGGTTCTGTAAATCCTGGTTTTAGTGTTTTTGTTGATTCAGATGTTATTGGAGAAGGCAAAGGTTATGATGATTTTGAATTAATAAAAATAATTCCTATTCTTTTAGGAGAATCAAAATCAGGTACAAAAGAATTTGAATGTCCTGAAAAAAATGGGTTTGTTATTTAGTTTGAATTGAGACTGAAAATGGAAAAAATAAAATATTCATGGTGGTTTTGGATTTTTGTATTTATTTTTATACTTAGCCTTATATTATTAGGAAAAATTTTAATAACAGGAGGCATTGATTAAGATGAAATTAAAAAAAAGAAAATTAAATTTTTTTGATGTTGTTTTAAATATTATTTTAGTTTTATTAGCAATCCTAGTTGTTTATTGGCTTATTCAATTGATTTTTGGAGGAAGTCCTGGTTTAAATGAGTTTAATTTTGCTCTTATTATATTCATAGGAGGTTTTTTTATTAAAATGTATAGAGAATCAGGAATATTAAATAATGAAATTAAACATCTTTCAAAAGGTGTTAAAGTTGGTTTTGATAATGTAAGAAGTGATATGAATTTAATTAAAAAGGATATGGACTTAATTAAAAAGAAATTAAAAGTTTAAATAATATAAAAGAAATAAGGAGGTGAAAATGATAAATAAAAAAGCACAATCGCAGATAGTTGCAAGTGTTCTTTTAATTTTAATTGTTATTGCTACTGTTGTTATTATTATGAATTTTGTAATACCATTTGTTAGAAATCAACTTTCAGGTGCTGATTGTTTAGATGTTACTGGAAAAGTCAGTATTCAGAATAATCCAAAATATACTTGTATTGATGATAATGAAGTTAGTGTTCAAGTTCATGTAGGAGATATAAATGAAAGTTTAGGTGGTTTTATGATTGAGTTGGGGGGAGCTAGTAGTATGTCATTTGAAATTAGAAATGAAGAAACTGGGGTTGATGGTGATGGTGTTAGGATGTATGAAAAAACTGATGTAGAACCTCTTGAACTTCCTGGAAAAAATGAAGAAAGAACTTATGTTATTGTATATGAAGGAGGCTATGTTGATTTTATTAAAGTATATCCAATATTATTAAATGATAAAACATGTGATTCTTCTGATATTGTAAATAATATTGGACAGTGTACTGCATAAAATGAGGATTAAAATATTGAAAAAATCACAAGTTTGGGTTGAGACTGCTATTTATACACTTATTGGTTTAACAATAATTGCAATTGTGTTGTCTACTGCTATGCCTCAGATTGAAAAAATTAAACAAAGAAGTATTGTTAAACAAACTTATAATGCTCTTATTGAACTTAATAATGAGATTCAAAAAGTTGAGCAGGTTGCTGGAAATATTAAAATTGTTTATTTTAAAATAGCTAAAGGGAAATTAGAGATTAATTCTTCTGGAAATAAAATAATCTATACTCTTGAAAATACAAATTTGAAGTTTAGTGAGCCTGGTAAAAGGATAGAGCAAGAAAATATTATTTTAGAAACTCAAGAATATGGAAGAAGATTTAATATAATCTTGGAATTGGATTTAAATTCTAGTTTGGATTTAACCTATAATGGTGAAGATAAAACTAAAGTATTGCATGCAGGAGCTTCTCCTTATAAAATTTTAATAGAAAATGTTGGTGTTGAGGAAATAGGTGATAAGATGCGTATTGATTTTAGAGTTGGGTGAAAGGTTAAGTGAAGTGCAATAATTCTTAAAAAGTAAAATGAGTTTAAATTAAAATGAATGACCCACCACCTTTTTATAAAGGACATGAAGGATTTAAAGAGAACTTTGCATAAGTGCGATTTCTGAAGGAAATTTGTGCAAAGTTCTTCTTAGAGAATTTTGATTTTTGGACTTTTTCAAAATTCTCTAAAAAAGTTCTTGCAGATAAAAGGCTTTCTTGTCCAGGCAGGGCAATTAGAGTTTATAATTATGGGAGGTTCTCAGGAGAAGAGAGATTATATGTAATTGGAACTGAAAGACAATTGTTTGATGCTCAAACAAAGAAAAAGGTTGAAGCAAAAGATGTTTTTTCTAGAGCGGCTGCACCTGATGGTTGGAGTGTTGAAGGACTTGAATTAGCTATTCTTCCAGAGGAGGAGATAATAAAAATTATTGATAATCCTAAATTAATAGGTCTTGATTTGGGCGCTGTCCGGAGTTCTAATTAAAACCGAAAATTATTTATAAAATAGATAATAG
>CAYRKK010000035.1:0-10866 GCA_964424875.1 Candidatus Woesearchaeota archaeon | reverse complement strand
CGTAGTTTCGCTTAATTATAAGCTTTATTGGTCCGTTTTTGCATCAATCACCATATCTATTAGAAATATCCTTCTCAAAAGTTATCTGATAAACAGTATCAACAATTTTATAATTTGAATCTTCAAAAATTGTTCCAGCTATTTTTAAGTGGTCTATTGGATTTTCAATATGTGCAATTATTCTTTGCAATAAAATAGAATTGGGTTTTATCCTTGATAAATCAGATTTTAGATATTTCTCCTCAATATATCCTTTAATTCCTCTTTGATAATATCTCTGTATTTCATTCCCCCCCAAAACCTTAAAACCTTTTTTATCATTATTCATTTGTTTGTAAAACAAATCCCCCCTGCTATCTTTTCCGAAATCTTTAAGTCTACTTGTTATACTCTTTACTTTCTCTCCAATTTTAATTTCTTGATTTGTTAAAGAGTTTAATAAAACCCCATCAAATTTAGGTATTAACACCTTATTCACATTCGCAATTATTTTAATTTCCTCGTCTTGCCTAATTCCAGATTTATATTTATCAAATTTTTTTCCTTTTTGTATTGTATAGATTATTTGTTCTAATTTAACCTCTTTCCAAACTTTTTTGCAATCAATTAATATGTTTAACTCATCTAAAAATTCACCCCTTATCTTATCCCATGTAGAAACAAAAGTAAATGCTTTTGGGATTATAAATCCATGATAACCTCCTTCCTTAAGCAAAGAATATGCCTTTTTCATCATAAGTTGAGCAGTTTCAGAATTACCAAGAGAATATTTATTTTTTACATAAATAACTTCTTTTTCACTTAATTTTGCACCGTAAGGTGGATTCCCTATTATAATATCAAAACCATCAGTTTTCATAATCTCGGGAAATTTCTTATTCCAATCAAAAGCTAATTTTCCAGCAACTTCATTATCATCTATCAAACTATTACCTTGCTTAATATTACTTGATAAATCAATTAATTTTTTATTTTTTCTTGCTATCTTTAGGAATAAAGATAATTTGGTTATTTCAACTGATTCCTCATTAATATCTACACCATAAATATTATTTTCAATAATATTCTTTATTTCTTCCTTCTCATCAAATTTCTTTAAAGTTAATTGCCCTTTAAAATTACTCTTTTTCTTTAAGCCTCTACTTGCTTCATAATCTCCATAATTCTCTTTAACAAATTGGATTTTCTCAAATATTTCAAACAATATCTCAGTAGATTTAATAAGGAATGCACCAGAACCACAAGCAGGGTCTAAAATCTTAATTGACTTAAACTTCTTCTCCAATTCTTCAATATCTCTAGAATATTCATCTATTAATTCATTAATATCATTAGTTCCACTTTTGGATAAATAGGGGATTATTGTATTTCTACAAATGTATTCAGTTACATATTCGGGAGTGTAAAAAACACCCTCTTGTTTCCTCTTGGATATTTTTTCCTCTTTTAAATTTTCTATATCTGAAACTGATTGTTCAAAAATATGCCCTAAGATATTAACATTAACTTCTGATTTAAAATCAAAAGAAGCCATAAGCAAAATATTTTCTATAATTTTGCTTAATCTGTTTTTGTGTTTATTAAAAATTTTCCTATCATTTTCATATAATTCTATATCTTTATCAAGTCTATAATTTTGTTTTACATCTTTGAAAAATGGTTTATTCCTATAATCTTTAAAGGATAATCTGCCGTCAATTTCTTCTTTAAACAACTCTCCATTAAATCCTTTTATTTGTTGAGGTATTTCCTTGTCCAATTCTTTAAACATACTTTTTATTTTTCCAAAAACATAATTTGTATGCCCATCTATCACTCCACTACTTTTATCAAGAATTTCTAATATTTTGCTTTCAAAATATCTTTTATCAAGTAATTCTGTGTCTTCTGCAAAGAAGATAAACATTAGACGATTTAAGAATAGTTGGGAATAATGCAAACAAATTTCGTTTTCTAATTCACTTTCTTTAAATTCCTTGAGAACCATAAGTCTTGTTTCGTGATATAATTTATAAAACTCTTTTGTTAAATTCCTTTCTTCCACTATTGAATCTTTGTATAGTTTTGTTGTATCTTCTTTCTCAAAACTTTCTTTAGAGAAGATAAAAATAAACTCTTTTAATTTCTCTGGATTTTTCTTAATATCTAAAAAATCAATCTTGTGATATTTATTATATCCTTCCTCTCTTTTGAATAAAACAAATTCTCTGTAATTTGTTAAAACCCCATAGGGTATTTTCTTTTCATACATATAATTATTCACTTGTATAACAGGTGTTTTTCTTAATTCAGTATTTCTACCTTGTGGAGCCCACAAGTCTTTGGTTTTTGTTCCTTTTGCTTCAAAACAAACAAGGAAATTTCCAGACTTATCTCTAAACGGAAACTCCATATTTTTTTCTTCATGTTTAAAATTAAGGGTATCAAACCCCAATAATTCATTAAGAATTAATGTTGTAAATCTTGGATAATTAGCAACTTCTTCCTGTAATTCATTTTTTTCTAATAACTCTATCCATTTTTTAGAAGCTGATTTTTGTTTTGAAGTTGGCTCTATTTTTACTATATTTTTCTGTATTGTTTTATCATTAAATAAATTTGTTCTCATAAATTATTTAGAGAAAACACTTATTTAAATCCTACTTTTAAACTACTTCACCAACCTTTAATACACCAGAAAATTTAACCAAAAACTTTAATAAACTCTTTTAACTTATAAAAAAAATGAAAAGAGGTTTAATTATTTTAATAATTGCAGTTTTGGTTTTAATCTTAGGGGTGTTTATTATTTTTTATAATTCTGGAGATAATGAAAATAGTTCTTTAAGTAAGATTAAAGAAATATTTGTAAATAGTTTTCAGTCTAATCAGACTTTGAATAATTCTAAAGAAACTGTGAATAATTCTAAAGTACTAATAAGTACAAAGAGAAGAATATGTGCAGATCAAATTGGAAGTAAATATGCAGCTCCTTTATGTCCTTGTTGGAGGATGGAAGGAGATGAATGTGTAGAATATGATTATTTTGGTGTTTGTGGAACAGATTGTAGTGTTAGTTGTGGTATTTTTGCAAGTGAGGGAAGTTGTGAAAGTGCTTTAAGAAAATGTGGGGATGGGATATGTGAAAATTATGAAAAAAGTATGGATTTTTATTATTGCGCACAAGATTGCGGGGTAAAAAATAGTTGTTATACATCTGGTCAAAGTTTTGATTCATCTCAAGATTCAGAAGCAAAGTGTTGTGAAGGTTTGAGTGAAAAAAGTCAGTATGATTTAAGAAATTGTATTGTTTTACCAAGCACAAAATTTACATGTGTTAATTGTGGAGATGGGATTTGTGGTGAAGGAGAAAATAATTGTAATTGTGTTGAGGATTGTGAGTGAATTTAATAGTTTTATTAAATCCCCATCCTTAATATCATTAGTATTACACAAGCTAAGCTTTGGAGAGTAGAGAGGTATTCTTGAAGGGAGAATAAGGAAGCTGCACATTTATGTGGGAGATGTCACATTTCATCCAAAATAACTTTCATTATTATTTTTTATTTTTACACCTTCTCCATTATCTAATTTTTTGATAACTTCTAAAAGTTCGTTTTTAAAAGTTTTAAAATTATTTTGAATATTTTTAATAAATTCTGCTTCTTTTTGTTCATCATAATTTAAATCCAGACTAATTGCTTTAATTTCAAAACTGCTGAGGTTTTCATAAATTTTTGTTAAGTTTGTTTTATCATCTGAATCTAATTTTTTTATTAATTTAAAAAAGAACATCGGGGCATTGCTTGGGTTTAAGATAATTTCAATAAATCTTAAATAACCTGCGATTTTTTCTGAAATATTTCTTCTTATTTTTCTTAAAAGAAATTCTGTTTCAATGTCAATCTCTTCAATATCAAAATGTTTGTTAAGTTCTGTGAAATCTGGGAGTTCATATTTTTGTCTGAATGTTTCATATTCTTGTTTTAGTTCTTCAAGATTTGTACAAGGTTCTTTTGGTGTCATGATTTTGTTTAGATGATATGGGTTTATAAAGTTAATTGGGGTTTTGATGAATTATTGAAAATTCTAAAAATAACTTTTTGTTAATTTAAAATGAAATTTTTCATTTTTATAATTACAATTAATAACCATACATGGATTAATGAATCTACTGTAGGAACTCATTAATTCTAATTCTTTTTCAGGATCTTCATGGAGGTAGGTTCTTTGTCCAAAACCAAATAAAATTAATCCTTTTCCAAATTTTTTAATTAATTGAAAACCTTGTTTAAAAGCTTTTTCAATAATCCATGTTGAATTTGGAAAGCCATCTAATCGTCGCAATGTTTGCAAATATCCTTCTATAGATTGTTGTTCTGTTAGTTGTTCAATTGTTTGTTTCATTGGTTTTGAAAATAATGTAGGTTTATAAAGATTTATAAGCTAAAGTTTTATTGTTTTAAAATGAGAAAAGAAATTACATTGTTGGTTTTGATGGAACTTTTGATATTTTTTATTATTATTTTAATAAATTCTAATTATCTTTTGTTTCCTATTACGGGGGTTGTTTGATGGTGAAAAGCCCCTGCTGAGAATTGAACTCAGGACCTCTACATTACCAATGTAGCGCTCTAACCAAAACTGAGCTACAGGAGCATTATAATTTGTAAGAGTTGAGGTATAAAAATATTAAGGTGTTTTGATTTTTTAATAGTTTTATTAAATCCATATACTTAAGAATATAGTATCATTAATATTACACAAGCTAAGCTTTAGGGAGCAGTTCTTAGTGGTATTCCTGAAAAGATAATAAGGAAGCCACACATTTATGTGTGGGAGAATGTCACATAATTATTCATCTACTATTTCTTCATCAGGCAACCATTGCATTTTTACTAAATAACCTGAGAAAGTCTTTGTGTTATCTGTTAATTTGTTTAACCAGTTTGAATAAGTTTCAAAAAATAAAAAGACATTTTCTTGACTATTTAGTTTTATGTTTTCATTTGAAATAATAAAAAAAGCTCCTAATAGTAGGAAGAAGATAATTAATATAATTGTTTTCATTTTATACTCCTATTTACAGTGTGTTCTTTAAAATTTAATTTCATTTCCATGCCCTTCCTGTTGCAAACAAATAAATCATAATTATTAAAAAAATAATCACAATTGCCCAAAAACCAATGTCATTTAATAATTTTTCTTTTTTTAAATCCATTTTTATTGAATTGATTATCCTCATTATTAAGAGGCTCTGGTATCATTAATATTACTTAAGCTAAGCTTTGGAGAGCAGTTCTAGCTGTATTCTTTAAAGAGATAATGATGAGGCTACATATTTAGGTGTGAAGAGACGCTACTTTTATAATTTATTTTTTCTTTTAATTGATTATCTTAGGTTTTTAATTATTTTTTTAAACTTATTTCTTTTTTAAATCTTGTTTGTCTGTTTTATCAAAAAAACTTGCATTTGTTGAAGTCCAGTCCATTTTAATTATATTTCCTGTCATTGTTTTTAAATTTTCAAATCCATTTGCTAACCAACCTGTGTATACTTTTGTTAATTGAAAAACTCCTTCAACATTATTTATTTCTAGATTATTTTGATTAGTAATAACAGCTATGCTTGTGTATAAAAATAAAGCTAATAAGATTAAAAGTATAATAAAGATTCTATGTCTAAGATGATTCATTTTTATTGCAAATATTCCTACAATAACTAAAATTACTATTACAATCCATGATATCATTTTGTTTCACCTTTTGTTTATATGATAAGTTTAATGTGCTTAAAAATCTTACTGTTTGGTGTGGGTGTGGTTAGTTGGTGGGGGTTTGTGTGGAGGCAGGGTATGAGTGATGGAACTAGTTTGAGGATTAAGAGATAAACCAAAAGGTTTATATATTACCATGATATAAGATATATCATAATATAACAAGGTATTATAAGATGGCCAAGATACAAATAGACTTATCAGAGAAAGAAGGTAAAATTGTAGAAATCTATAAGTTAGTCAACGACTTAAAAACAAAAGAAGAAGCTATAAAAAAAATGATACTTAAGTTTAATGTTAATGTTGCTGTAAATCTTGTTGAAAAGAATTATAAACAAGCAATTAAATTCACGGAGGATAAAAAATGAATTGGTGGCTAATTGGTGGATTGGTAGTTTGTGCTGTTGTAGTCATTGCTCTAATTCGTTGGATAGTTAAAACATATAACTTCCTTTTATACAATCGTGTTAAGGTAGATGAGAGATGGGGACATATAGATGTTGCTCTAAAAAGAAAATATGATACTATTCCAGCTTTAGCAGAAAGTGTTAAAGGTTATGTCAAGCATGAATCTGGAACTCTTAAAGAAGTTACAAGTTTAAGGTCTCAATGGGGCAAAGCCAAAGAAGTTAATGATAAAGTTGGTTTAGCAAATGCTCTTGAAGGAGTTCTTGGAAAACTTATGGTTGTAATGGAAAAATATCCAGAACTCAAAGCAGATAGAAATTTTAAGGACTATCAAAGTGAAATTAAGAAAGTTGAAAGAGATATTAAGCATGAAAGAAAAGAATACAATCGAAGAGTAAGCAAATATAATAGAAGGACTGGTTACTTCCCAAATAACATAATAGCATTAGTATTTGGATTTAAACCAAAAGAGTTCTTTTCAGTGGAGGCATAAATAATGGTTCATTATTTTATTGAATTTAGATTTCAAGGAAAAGCCAATCATGAAATGAAGAGAATGATTTATGATATAGATAGAAAATTTCATCTTAAACATGCTAAGAGAAAAAGACCAATTCCTCACGTGACTATTGTAGCTCCATTTTACACCAATAAACAAAAGCAACTTGTAATTGATTTTAATAATATTTGTAAAAAACATCCACTCATAAAATTTAAAATAAGTGGGTATGGTTGTTTTGATAATTCTAAAGTTGTTTATATTAATATAAATCCAAGTAAGGAATTAATCCAATTTAGAAAAGATTTGGTTAAACAAATCAAAAAGTATTCTACATTAAAAGATTATGATAGTAAGGATAGTTACAAACCTCACGCAACTCTTGCTATGAAATTAAATGATACTCAATTTAACAAAATAAGAAAATATGTTTTGAGAAAGAAAGGAGTATCTAAAAACTATTCAATGGTTAGGGCCACATTAATTAAAGGAAATAAAATTTTGTATGAATATGACTTTTTGTTAGGGAGATTGTTAAATAGAAGGGAAGCAAAAAGTAGAATTCTTTACACAAGAACAATGAATAGACTTAAGGGGGAGATAAATAAATCTAATAAGAAAACTACTAGAAAGAAAGGAATTTTATCAAAAATTAAAAGTTGGTTAGGATTGAGATGACAAGAATAAGAAGAAAAGGAACAGCAATGGTTCATACACCTAAAGGCATTTTGGTTGTTAGTGGTAGAAGTAGGATTTATGCTCTTCCAGGGGGAGGAGCTAACAAAGAAGAATCTAGAAAGAAAGCAGCTATGAGAGAATTAGGAGAGGAAACAGGGCTTAAAACAAAAGCTACTAAATATTTATTTGAATATGAAGGTAAGAAGTGGTATGACCATAAAGGAAAAGGTATAAGAAATCATACAAAAGTATTTTTAATAGATGTTTGTGGTAGAGCAAGACCGAGGCATGAAATTAAATATATAGCATTTTGGAAAGAAGGAAGTAGTGTTAGAATCTCTAAAGGAACTGAAATGTTGATTAAGAAGTATTTGAAATTTTTGGAAAAAGGTAATTTTTATTTACTTAACAAATCCTGCTTCCCCTTCAAAAACTTATACCCTTCCATTATAAAAAATCCTATAAAAGCAAATCCAACTATCATGCCCCATTCATTAATTCCTAAAAAAGCAAAATGGAAAAACTTGTTTAATGGAGAGTAGAGGATAGTTAAATGTAATGCCATTGATGCAAAAACAGCATAAAATAAATATTTATTTATTGGAGATTTGAAAACTGATTTATCTGATTTGCAGTTAAATACTAAAAGTATATGATACATGACAGCAGTTGTAACTGTCATTGTTCTTGCTTTGTCAATATTATCCATGTTTAATATAAATATTGTTGCAATTAAAATAAGACCTGTAATTCCTGATGTTATAATAAAACCAGATATTCCTTTTAAAATACTTTCCTGGCTTGGCTTTTTTTTCATAACATCTTCATCTATTGGCTCCGAAGTAAGTGCTAAAGCAGGAATTGTTTCTGTTGCAAGATTTATCCAAAGAATATGTAATGGCAGTAATGGAAGTAATTCAGGATTTCTAAAAATTAACATTATTGTAATAACTAAAAAAACTTCTAAAAAATTTGCAGATAAAATATACTTGACAAATTTTTTAGTGTTGTTATATACTCTTCTTCCTTCTTTAATTCCTTGGACAATTGAAGCAAAATTATCATCTACTAAAATTATATCTGAAGAGTCTCTTGCAACATCTGTTCCTCTAATTCCCATTGAAATCCCTATATCTGATCTTTTTAATGCAAGAGCGTCGTTGACTCCATCTCCTGTCATTGCAACAATTTCATTTTTTTGTTTAAGCATATTGATTATTCTTAATTTATCTTGAGGTGATATTCTTGAAAAAATAGAAATATTATCAATTTCATTAAATAATTCTTTATCAGACATATTTTCAAGTTCTTTTGATTCAATTGATTTTCCTGTTAATCCGATTTGTTTTGCAACAGCTGTTGCTGTTAATTTTGAATCCCCTGTTAACATTATTACTTTTATTCCAGCTTGTTTGCATATTTTTATTGCATTTTCTACTTCGGGTCTTGGAGGGTCAATCATTCCTTGAAATCCTATAAATGTTAAATTTTCTTCTGCAATCTTTTGATTTATTTTTTCTTTTTCAAGATATTTTGGAATATCTTTATATGCAAAACCTAAAACCCTTAAACCTTGTTCAGCCATTTCTTCATAGACTTTTGTTAGTCTTTGTTTGTCTTTTTGTTCTAGTTTTATTTTTTGATTATTTATTAATTCATAGTTGCATTTTTCAATTATTTTTTCAGGTGCCCCTTTTACATAGGATATTAATTTTGTTTTTGAGTCTCTTACAATGGACATCATTTTTCTTTCAGAAGTAAATGTGAATTCTTTAACCCTGGGTTCTTGTTCTGTTAGTTGTTTTTTATTTAAAAAATTATTTTTTGCAGACACAATTAATGCAATTTCTGTTGGGTCTCCTATAAAATATTCTTTGTTTTCATTTTTTTCTATTCTTGCTTTATTGCATAAAATTCCTGTTTTAAATAATAGTTTAGTTTCTTTTGCAGGATTTATTTTTCCGTTTGAGTAGATACTTGTGACTTGCATTTTTTCTTGTGTTAATGTTCCTGTTTTATCTGTGCATATTACCGTTGTTCTTCCCAAAGTTTCAGATGCAGGAAGTCTTCTTATTAAAATATTTTTTTTGATCATTCGTCTTGTTGCAAATGCAAGTCCGAGAGATACTACTGCTGGAAGTCCTTCTGGAATTGCAGCAACAGCTAAACTTGTTGCAACTAAAAAAGATTGCAGAATTTGAGAACCAGTAAAAATCAATAACAAAACAATTATTACAGTTAAAATAGAAACAACAATTCCTATTTTTTTAGCAAATGAATCTAATTTATCTTTGAATGGATTTTTTTCAGGTTCAATTTCCTGAACTAGTTCAGATATTTTTCCTATTTCTGTATTCATTCCAGTATAAACAACAACTGCCCTCCCATTTCCAGACATAACTTTTGTTCCTTGATAAATCATGTTTATTCTGTCTGCTAAAGGGATATCATTGTCTAGTTTTCTAGAAATTTTTTCTTGAGAAACACTTTCTCCTGTTAAAGGAGCTTCATTAATTTTTAATCCTTGAGATTCAATAATTCTTGCATCAGCCATTATCTTATCTCCTTCATCTAAAATTAAAATATCTCCTGGAACTATTTTTTCAGAATTAATTTTAATAACTCTGCCATCTCTTAAAACTTTTGTTTCAGGAACCATCATTTTGTTTAATTCTTCAATTGCTTTTCCTGCTTTGTATTCTTGAAAAAACCCCATTCCTGCATTTAGAAAAACTATTGTTAGGATAACAATTGCATCAATTTTGGACTGCATTATCATTGAAAGAATAGCTGCTGCAATGAGAACTATTATTAAAAAAGATTTGAATTGTTCAAAGAAAACTTTTATTGCATTAAATTGATTTGTTTTTTTAAGTTTGTTTTCTCCAAATTCTTTGAGTTTTTTTTGAGCTTGTTCTTTAGTTAAGCCTTGTTCATCAGAATCAAGTTTTTCAATAGCCTCTTTTGAAGATAACAAATGATAATCCATTAATTAAAGAATAAAAAAGAGTTTAAAAGATTATTTGTTTGAAGTTTTTAAATAAAAAAATACTATAACAAAAAACATAAATATTTAAGTAATTTTATTTATGTTTCCTGAATATAATGAAGGATTATATTACTTAGTTTATTAAGTCATTTATTATAAAAAAAATAAAAAAAAATAAAAGTTTATCTTAGTTTATCTATTATAGCGAGTATAACACTAACTAAAGTTAGAATAACTACAATCCATCCAGCAACAATTGTTACTACATCTGGGATATATTGTATTGCTAATGTTGGAACTCCATTTTCACCGATCATTCCAAAACCTACTGCAAGTGACACTAAGACTCCTGTTATCCATACTGCTAAAGCAACTACAGTTGAAAAAGGTCCTTTTGTTTTTGCCATATTTTCACCTCCTTTTTTATTTGTTTATTATAGTATAGTTAGGAAATTTGTTATTATAAATGTTTTGTTTTTATGGCGCTGTCCGGAAAGACATAAATTTCAATCTTCAACAAAAAAAAGTTTTGCTCT
>CAYRKK010000034.1:0-11553 GCA_964424875.1 Candidatus Woesearchaeota archaeon | reverse complement strand
ATTATCTATTTTATAAATAATTTTCGGTTTTAATTAGAACTCCGGACAGCGCCTGACATTACAAAGTTTTTTAAACTTAAATTTTCTTTAGTCTTTATGCCTTCGTAGCTCAGCCTGGTTAGAGCACCGGCCTTTTAAGCCGGGTGTCGCAGGTTCAAATCCTGTCGGGGGCATGTTTATTATTTTTTCTTTTTTCTTTTTAACATATCATAAAAATATCTATCTAAAAAATCAGTCTTTCGAAGAATCATATAACAACAAACACAAAAACCTTTTAAGTATTAAACCTATATTAAATTTACATAAAAAAATAGAGGTTAAAATGACAGAAGAATATAAGTTAATTTTTGATAAAGAGTTTACTAAAAAGTTCAGAAAATTAGATAACTCTCTTCAAATAGAAGGAGAGAAAAAGATTAAAAGACTTAAAGAACATCCGAGAGAAATAGGAAAACCTCTAAAATATTTATCCAATTTGTTTGAGCTTCACTTAAGAATGTATAGAATTTTTTATGTTGTTGAAGACTATCAAGTCAGAGTTTTATTAATGGGTGTTGAACATAAAGATGAATGTGATAAATATCTTAAAAAACTAACTGCGGATAAGATTAAGCAATTATCTTCTGAGAATCTCTAAAGAACTCGTCCTCAGTTATATATTCACCATGCTCTATTCTTTTCATAGACTCGGCTAATCTTTTCACTAATGGCTTATTTAAACAAATACATAAAGCCTTTTTTAGTTGCCTATTCTCTTCTTCTAATTCTTCCATTGAAGTCTCTTGCATTTCCATTTTATATTAATAATATTAATCATCACTTATTTAAAAACCTTTCAGTTTTTTGATTTTTGGAGGAAATTAAATAAATCAAAAAGTAACACTCTGATACTAAATATTTGAGATGGGAACACTTGTAACACTTAATCTTTTAAGCTGGGTGTCGCAGGTTCAAATCCTGTCGGGGGCATATTATATTATCCTAAGTATAGAAATATATATAAATAAGGTTCTGATAAAATTAAAATGAGTAATGATGAAGATTCAAATGAAACTGAGAAAGAATTTAGACTTAGTAAAGATTTAACTCAAAAAATTGTTGATAATTTTCCAGAAGAAGAAAAAATGCCAAGAGATGCAGTTAGATATTACGAAGTATTATTTGGAAGATTAGATGATTCAGTTGAAACTTATCAAAAAGGATTTTCAGATGATATTGCAAGTGAATTAATTGAACTTTCAAGGTTAGCATATCATAGGCGAGAAAGGGAAGTTGTAGTAGCAAGAGATTTTATGCATGATGAATTATTTCCTGAGTATACTGATTTTCATAAAGAAGTTTATGCAGAACTTATAGGATATGCTAGGGAAATGCAGGGTAGAGAAATAAGAAATATTGGAAGACTAGAAGTTAAGGCTGGAGAAGTAATAA
The DNA here is from genome assembly GCA_964424875.1 of Candidatus Woesearchaeota archaeon. Taxonomy (GTDB): domain Archaea; phylum Nanobdellota; class Nanobdellia; order Pacearchaeales; family GW2011-AR1; genus ARS1285. The sequence goes on along the minus strand of CAYRKK010000034.1, from coordinate 10,122 downwards.
TTACAGATATGCCAGAGCCTCCAGAGATTCCTGATTTAGATGAATTAGGTGATGAAGGCTGGACTGTTTCTAGATAATCAATTAAGAGATTGTTTATGAAAATAATAGTAAAGTTTAGGTGAGAGTGAAATTTTCTTAGGAAAATTTTATTAATTTTTAACTATAAGAAATAAATAGAAGGGAGTTATTTTGCATCTAATACTTCAATACCACCAAAAACACATACTCCAGGATAATTAGTCGCAGGAGTATGTACAGAATAATCCCAACGGTCTCCGGAACTAGGAGAAAATGGATCATCAAGTTCCTTAGCTTCTAATCCTTTTCTTAATTTAGGGTCTGATCCTTTTGGAACTTCTTGTTCATTTAAATATTCTAAAAATCCATTTAAAACCTGGGATTGAAATGCTTCAGTACTTTCAAATTCTTGCCCATCATATTCTCTTAGGTAATTTAGAATAGCAGGTAATTCAGGATATTTTGGATTTTCTTTAAAACCTCTAGGCATATCTTTTTATAATTTAAATCTTACTGTCATAAAATTAACCTATGATTTATATATTCAAATATTATTCCCATTTAATATATATATATATATATATTGAAAAATAAACAAACTCTAATTTTTATTTTTCAACTATATCCTCCTTTACAACTTTCTTTATAAATTATAAAAAGATTTATTTTTTATGGATAAAAGCAAGTTCTCTAAAAAAGAGCTTTTAGGATTTGGGAATCCTGAAAGCAGTACTGGGCTGTGCACTTTATGGACTCCAAAAGAAAAGATTTTAAGAGAATTAAGTTCTGAAAATTATCATATTGCTGGGCAGTGTTATAGTAATCAAGAAGGTGTTAATCTTATTATAAGAAATTGTCTTGCTAATAAAAAGATTCATAGAATTGTTTTATGTGGTGTTGATATTGGAAATGTTGGAGATATATTAATTGCTTTGAAGAGAAAGGGAGTTGATGAGAATGGGAAGATTATTGGTTTTGAAACTGAAATTGAATCTGAGATACCTTTAGAAGCTATTGAAAGATTTAGGGAAAATGTTGAGATTATTGATAAGAGGGAGATTAGAGATTATAAATTACTTGATGGATTTTTGAGAGAGTTGGAAAATAAAAAACCTTGGGGAGAGCCTGAAATTTATAAAAAAAGTTTTGCTAAACCTCCTGAAGTTTATTCTAGTGAAAAAACAGGATTTGTAATTAGGGGAGGCAAGGTTGGTGATGTGTGGTTAGAGATTTTGCAGACTATTATGAAATTTGGTTATGTGAAGAAAACTCAGTATGCTGATAATCAAAAAGAAGTAACTTGTTTAGTTAGTGTGATTAGTGATGAGAATCCTTATAATATTAAATGGGAAGATTATTTTCAATTTAATGAAGAGCATTTAAGAAAATATCTTCCTCAGTTATTAGATACTCAGGGTGTTGGAGATGTGAGTTATACTTATGGGTCGAAATTAAGGGATTTTAAAGGAGTGAATCAGATTGATTCAATTGTTAAAGAATTAAAAAAAGCTATTTATTCAAGAAGAGCTGTTGCTGTAATATGGGATGTTGAGAAAGATCATGATAATCCAAATAGTCCTTGTTTAGATTTGATTCAAGCTTTAGTTCAAGATAAATTAAATCTAACTGCTTATTTTAGAAGTAATGATATGTTTGGAGCATGGCCTGAAAATGCACTGGCTTTAAGAGCTGTCCAGTATGAAATTGCAAATAGATTAGGAGTTGAGGTTGGTGATTTAGTGATTGTTTCAAATAGTGCTCATATTTATGAACAAGATTGGGAAAAAGCTTTGGAAATTTTAAAAGAAAATTCTGTTAGTTTAAAAAAATGTCCTGACCCAAGAGGAAATGTTTTAATTGAAATAGAAGAAGGAAAAGTTAAGATAACTCACTTGGATGTTAAAGGCAAGAAATTAGAAGAGTTTTTTGTTTCAAGTGCTGTTGAGGGTTATAAAAAGATTTCTGAGAAAAAGATTATTTCAGAGATGAGCCATGCTTTGGATATTGGGGGAGAGTTGGCTAAGGCTGAGATTGCTTTGAAGAAAGGGTTGGGTTATGTGCAGGATGGGGAGTTGAGTGTGTGATGTGAAAATATAAAAGATGTATTGGGAATATTATGTTAATTCTTAATGTAATTAGTAGTAATCTTCTACTTCAATTTCCCAACTTTCTAAATTAGCAGATATAACATCTAAATAATAAGTTCCAGCACCTGCATAAGAAATTGAATCGTCTGTTCCAGAAAAACCAATAGTTGTTGAAATAGAATCTATATAAATTGTGGTTTCTCCTTCTGGATAAACAAAGAAAGAAAGCATAGACCACTCATTAGCCTCTTCAACTGCATATGTAAGTTTAAATTTACTACCAGTTATTACAAATGTATCTGTAGTTTTATATCCTGTCCCACTAAAAGTTTTTATTTCATGCCATGATTTTGAAACAGGAATATTACATGATTGTGACTCTTTTGGTTTATTAGTTAAAACATCACAATCATTACTATCTAAGCAGGTTCTTTTTTGTTGTCCTATAGAACTACAATCTGGCCAAGAAGAACATTGCCAATTTGGAACACATTCTTTAATCTGAGAACTTGAATCTTCTATTAATTGTTGATTGTCTTGAGAATTTGAATCACCTTCTAATCTTAAACCACTGCTTTGGTTATCATTAATCACATCATCAGAAGGAATGAAAATTCCTGCAATCATTAATAAAACAAAAATAATTATTATTTTTAACCATGTAGTTATCTTCAAATTAGCTTTTTCTTCTAACATTTTACTAAAAGGTGGTAGGATTAATATACCTGCAATTAGTGTTAAAAATCCTGAAATAAAAGAATCAATTAATATTCCAATACCTCCAACTATAAATAATATTGAAAACATCCATGCACAAATAATCTTTACTCCAATAGTTTTTGTTTCTTTTGCCATTTTTCACAAATTAATTTTTTATTTAATTAAGTAGAAATTGAGTTATTCAAATTCTTTCTTCTCCTTAATGCATAAGCCCCTGCACCCACTAAACTGCCAATTGCTAATAAAGAAAGAGTTGAAGGTTCTGGGATTTGGGAAATAGTAAAATTATCGTAATCAAAATGGCAAGTTCCATTATGCCCTGTTTTCGTTACAATAGAAAAAGTATAAGGGTCAATAACATTTGTGTAATAAGTATATGTTTGAATAGAACCAATAGGAGTAGTTAGTTCAAAATCTAATTTATCATCTCCATAAACACCTTTAAAATGATACGATCCAAATTCTCCGCCATGTGAATCTACTTCATTCCAATGTCCTATCGCACTAATTCCATGACTCCAGTTTGAAGAATCATCCCAGAATATTGCACTCCAATGATTACCATTTCCAGAAACATAATTTACATCGAACTCCAAAATATCTCCTGCTTGAAGATTCTGTAACGATTTAAGCTCAATTCCACCGCCGTTACTAGCTTGAGATAATTGAGCAGTATGATAGTTTTGATTTATTGTATCTAAATAATGTTCATCAATACTTACGGCAGGACTTGTTCTTGCTGTTAATCTTTCTTCCCATCTCTGAGTATTCAAAGTTTCTGAACTAAAATTATCATATAAAAGTGTTCCTGCTTCAGTGCTACCACCAAATAAACAAGCAACTGATAATACTAAACTTGCTAATGTTTTTTTGAATTTCATTTTAATAATTTATCAAGAACTCTTTTTCCCAAAGGATATAATACAAAGCATATATTTGGGTTTAAAAACCTTTCTAAATTAATTTTTTCTGATGAGATCTATTTTATTTTTTCTCTAACCATCCACAAATTAAAAAAAGCAAGGAACTTTCTTAATAGTTTGTATACTTCAAGCCCTTATGATAAAGAGATTTTATCTCAAATAGGAGCATTATAAAAATCTATAAATATATACTCTAAAATAGTTTTTAAAAGACAATAATAATTTATAAAGAGTGTTTATAAAAATGGTTATGGATAAAAGAGGAAAATTAATTGTTATTGAGGGAACTGATGGTTCTGGTAAAGAGACGCAGGCAAAGTTTATTGTTGAGAGATTGAAAAAAGAAGGGGTTGATTGCGAGTTTATAGGATTTCCAAAATATGGGACAGCGACTGGAGATATTGTTGGAGATTGTTATTTAGGAAAAGGGCAGAGAGTTGAAAAGGGTTCATGGTTTGAAGATCCTGATAAAGTAGATCCTAAAGTTGCTTCTTTATATTATGCTGCTGATAGAAGAGATTCTATTAAGGCAATAAAAAAATTACTTGATTTAGGAATTAATGTAATTAGTGATAGATATTATCAATCAAATATGGCTCATCAGGGAGGGAAGATTAAAGGAGAGGAAGAAAGAGAGAAGATGTTTGATTGGCTGGAAAATTTAGAATTAGGTATGCTAGAACTTCCAAAAGAGGATTTAGTTATTTTTTTGCATATGCCTACTGAAACTAGTTTTAAATTAAGAGAGGAAAGAGACCAGGGAGAAGTTAATCTAGATGGACATGAAACAAATTTTGGTCATTTGAGAAGGGCTGAAGAAACTTATTTACAACTTGCAAAAAAATATAATTGGAAAACTATAAAATGTGTTCCTGATGGTATTGATTCTTTAAAAAATATTGAGGATATTCATAAAGAAGTTTATGAGATAGTGAAAAAAAATTTAGAAAGTGAAAAGAAAATAGAGAAAGGATTGTTTATTGCATTTGAAGGAATGGATGGAAGTGGGAAGTCGACTCAATTAAAAAAATTTGTTGAGTATTTATTTGATTTAAATAAATATAATCATGTTGTTTTGACAAGAAATCCTTACAAAGATACAAATGTTAGAAAGATTATTAGACAAGATGATGATCCTTTTTCACAAGCTAATAAAATTGCTGAGCTTTATATTGAAGATAGGAAAAAACAAGTTAATGAGATTATTATTCCTAATTTAGAAAAAGGAAATATTGTTGTTAGTGATAGGTATAAGTTATCAACTATTGGTTATCAAACTGCGCAAGGTTTGGATATGCAAGATTTAATAAAAAGGCATGATGAATTGCCTGTTCCTGATATCACTTTTGTTGTAGATGTTTGTGCTGAAGAGTGTATTAGAAGAATGGAAAAAGAAAATAGAGATATGCATAAGTTTGAAGAAAATACTGAATTTATAAATAGACTGAAGCAAAATTATTATAAAGCTAAAGAAATTCTTAAAGATGAAAAAATCATAATTATTAATGGAGAGCAAACAGAGGGAGAAGTTTTTAAAGAAATTATAAATAATTTTGAAAAAATTATTTTGAAAAAAGGTTTGAAGTATAAATCAATAGATGAAGTTCCTGATGAGATTAAAGAAAAATTGAAAAAATATTTTACTAATATTGGGAGGGATAATTTTGTTATTCATAATCTTCCTTCTGAGTTGACAGGGGGTGCTTTGGCTCGTTATTCAAGAGCTTTAACAGGAATGCAATTAACTCTTATTAATGAATTTTTAGATGAAGATGGTGAACCTTGTCAAGAAAAAGGGACAGAGTTAATGGACAGAATTTTAAATGCATTTGGAGATGAGTCTATTGGAGAATTAGAAGGTGTTCATTTAGGAATTGAAAATGCTTCTATGATTTTAATAAAAACAATTGAAGATAGGAGAATTGGAGGTTCGCCTATTGAACAATCTACTCGTTATGTTAAATATGATCAAAAAGATAAAAATAATAAATATAAATATCTTAGACCTAAGGAGATTATTGAAGCTGGTTTGTTGTATGAATATGAAAAAGTGAATGACAAGGCTTTTGAGATTTATTCTGAATTAATTGTTAAATTACAGGATTATTTTAAAGAACAATTTTCTGAAAATGAATTTGAAATTGAGATTGATAGGGATGGTGAAAAAAAGAAAGTTAAGAAACATGAGCTTGTTAATGAGAATGAGGAAAGGGCTTTTAAAAATGCTTATGGTTTTACTATTCGATGTGCTGCTTTAGATGTTGGTCGTTGTGTTTTGCCTTCTTCTACTTTATCTCAATTAGGAATTTTTGGCAATGGAAGATTTTTTACTAATTTAATTAATGCTTTGAAAGCTTCTGAATTAAAAGAAGAAAAAGAAAGAGGTTATGCAATTGAAAAAGAATTAAATAAAGTTATTCCAACTTTTATTAAAAGAAATTTTGAAACAGATAGATTTAGAAATAGAAATAAAAAAATGAGGGAGATTGTTAGGAGTTTGTTTTCTGAAATTGTTCCTAAAGATGATAAAGTTATGTTGGTTTCAAGAGCAGGATATTTTGATGAGATAATAACTGGAATTTTGTATTCTTATGCAAATATTTCTTATGAGCAAATTTTGCAAGAGGTTAAGGAATTAAGTTATGAAAAAAAATTAGATATTTTGAAAGAATATGTTGGTGAAAGAGAGAGTCGTCGTGACAGAACTCCTAGGGGTTTGGAAAATGGTTATGCAATTACTTTTGATTTATTAGGTTGTTTTGCTGAGTATAGGGATTTGCAAAGACATAGAATGGTTACACAGCAAAGGCAGTTGCTTTCAACAGAGCTTGGTTTTGTTATGCCTCCCGAAGTTATTGAAGTTGGTTTTGAAAATAGGGTTTTAGAAGTTGTTAAAGAAATAGAAGAACTTAATAAATTAGTTAAAGAAAGAGTTGGTGGGATTGGGGATGTTGCTGCTCAATATGTAACTTTATTTAATCATAGAATAAGATTTGTAATGGGAATGAATCTTCGTGAATTTCAGCATTTGTCTGAATTAAGGACTCAACCTGCTGGACATCCTAGTTATAGAGCAATGACAATGGAAATGGCTAAGCAGTTAAATCAACGAGAACCTTGGACAAAATTAACTCATGGGTTTATTGATTATTCTGATCCTGGTAATAAAATCTGCCGTGCTCGTGAGCAGGCAAGAATTGCTGGAAAGAATTTAGCTAAAGGTGTTGATGGGGGAGTTGATTATTGAGATAAGATGGCAGAACTTTTTGTTTTTGATTGGAGTGGAGTAATAAGTGATGATAGAAGGCCTGTTTATGAAGCAAATATAAAGTTGCTTGAATATTATGGAAAAGAGAGAATTGATTTTGAAGAATGGAAAAAAAGAACAAGATTAACTGTTGTAGAATTTTTAAATGACCATGGAATTTATGGAAATCCTGGGAAATTAACCAAGCAATATAAAGAATATTTTAATGAGATATCTCCAAGTATGCCTCCTAAAATGTATTCTGAGGTTCCAGATGTTTTAGAATTTCTAAAGTTGCAAGAAAAAAGATTAAGTGTACTAAGTGCACATCCTGAAGAAAACTTAAAACAAGAAATGAAAGATTATGAAATTGATGATTATTTTGAATTTATTTTAGGAGGGGTTGTTGATAAAGTTGGAGGATTGGAAAGAACTTGTGATGCATTTGGAATAAATAAAAATAAGACTCTGTATACTGGAAATACAATTTATGATATTCAAGCTGTTAAACAAGCAGGTGTTCAAAGTGCTTGTGTTTTTACTGGATATCATGATGAAGAAAGATTAAGAGCTGAAAATCCTGATTATGCTTTTGAGAATTTGAAAGGGTTGATAAGTTTGAGTTAGGAGTTATTCCTCTTCCTCCAAACTTCTTTTTATTCCATCAATTGTATAACATCCTTGTTCATCTGTGAATTCATAAGCAAGTTGAAAAAAACCATTTTCATTAGTTGTTGTTACTGCAACTAATCCAACATTATATTTTTCAAGAAATTTTTCAATAAAAGGAGCATTTTCAGATAATTTTTTTTCTAATGGGCATTGTTTAATTCTTTGAGGTTGATTAAATGCTATCATTAAAAATTTAGAAAAAGGAGGTTTATAAGGTTTTGTGGGTTTGGAGGTTTTATTGAGTATTCCCAATTAATCTTCTGAAACATCTTTCCCTCATACCATTCAACATATGTGCAGTTATACCAAAGTTTGTATTAATTCCGGGTGTGTATATACTAAATGGAAGATTATCTTCTGGAGCTATTATCTTTTCCATTGTTTTATCCAGGTCATAAAGATTTCCCCTATTTAATCTTCTTTGTTCTTCTTCTTTTTCAGCTTTATCATATATTACATTTAAAGCTGCGGCAGAAAGAACCATTGTTCTTAAATCAAGGTTGTCTTGATTTTCGCAAGACAATTCATTTCCTTCTTTTACAAATGCTTTTCCTTCAGGAGTTATTTCAAGGTAAAAAAAATTTTTAGGTTGGGTATGTGAAGGACCATGTGTTCTTCCAGGACCATATACTCTCCATTCACCAGGTTGTAAAACAAAATCTAAAGCACTTGGATAAACTTTTAAAGTATTTGAAGGATCATATTTTACTCTCTTAATTGTACCTTTTATACCTTGAGTATTACCTTGAGTAGAAATATTCATTGTATATTGAGATATTAAAGAATCTAAAAAAGAATTAGGAAAAGTTGTAAAAAGTTCTGTTTTATCACCTTGTTCTTGAATTACTGCACAATGGTCCTCAATGATTGATCTTTCAGGCAAGGCTATAAGTAAATTATCAAGAGAGCTAAGTTTTCCAGGAACTTCAATTTCTGTAGATTGAGATGGAAGTTCCTCAGTTTCCTGAGTTGGAGATAAATTCACAGGACCATAACTACCAGCATATATATTAATTTTTTCTACTTAAAAATTGTTCTCTTTCCATTTTAATTATTATAATAAATACCCTTTATAAACTTTTCTATTTGTTACTTCTAAAAAGAAACAACATATCCTGAGAATTTTCACAACTCCTCATAAACCAAAAACTCTGAACAAAGTTTTTTAACTTTATGATTGATTGATTTTTGTAAATCTTCATCTTCTGGGGTTTTAATTATTTGTGAAATCCATTGTCCTATTAATTCCATTTCTGGTTGTTTCATTCCTCTTGTTGTTAAGATAGGTGTTCCTAAACGGATTCCTGAAGGTCTAAAAGGTGTTGAAGGATCTTTTGGAATAGAATTTGCATTAACACAAATACCTGCTTTTTCTAATGCAACTGCAATTGGTTTTCCTAAGCCAACACCAAAGGGAGTTAAATCAATTAAAATTAAATGAGTGTCTGTTCCATTACTCACTAGTTTTATTTGATTGTCCATAAGTGTTTGTGCGAGGGTTTTTGCATTTCTTACAATCTGTTGAGCATAGTCTTTAAATTCTGGTTGCATTGCTTCTTTTAAAGCAACTGCAATTCCTGATATTGTATGTTGGTGAGGTCCTCCTTGCAAACCTGGAAAAACAGCTCTGTCAATTTTTTTAGGAAGTTCAGGATCTTTTTCTATTCCTTTTTTTGTAATCATAATCATTCCTCCTCTTGGACCTCTTAAAGTTTTATGAGTTGTTGTTGTTATAATATGAGCATAAGGAACTGGACTAGGATGAGCACCTCCTGCAACTAATCCTGCAATATGTGCAATATCTGCAGCAAAATAAGCTCCTACTTCATCTGCAATTTTTGCAAATTCTCTAAATTCAAACTCTCTTGGATATGCTGTTGCTCCGAACCACATAAGTTTTGGTTTATGCTCTAATGCTATTTTTCTAACTTCTTCAAAATCAACAAACCCATCATCAGTAACATGATATTGAACACAATTAAAAACTCTAGAAGTGCAACTAACTTTCCATCCATGGGTTAAATGTCCTCCATCAAGCAAACTCCAACCAGTAACATGATCTCCTGGTTCACAAACTGCCATATAAACTGCAAAATTTGCAGGACTTCCTGAATAAGGCTGGATATTTACATGTTCAACATTAAATAATTTTTTTGCTCTTTCAATAGCTATTGTTTCAATTTCATCAATATTTTCTTGTCCTTGATAATATCTTTTATAAGGATAACCTTCTGAATATTTATTCATTAAAACAGAACCACAAGCTTGAAGAACTGCTTGTGATGCATAATTTTCAGAAGGAATCATATTAAGAACTTCTTTTTGTCTTATTAGTTCTTTTTTTATTAAATTAGATATTTCAGGGTCTTCAACTAGTTTTTTCATGTTTTAATAATAAAAATGGTGATTGATGCAAAAACGGACCAATAAAGCTTATAATTAAGCGAAACTACGA
>CAYRKK010000033.1:0-11818 GCA_964424875.1 Candidatus Woesearchaeota archaeon | reverse complement strand
TTAGGTGATTAAGATTTATCATACAGCTCTGAAAGAGCTGTATGCGGAGATACTGTGAAAAGAGATAATTTTAAAAGCATTCTTGTTTAAAGACACCCTGTAAAGATATACTGAAATTTATTCTTGAAAGGGTGATATCCCTCCACACTAAACAGGCTGTCTCACATTTAATTTATAGCTAAAAATATTTTCAAATCATCTCACTTAAAATTTTAGCCCCTAATTTAATGCTCATTTCATTAATATCTTTATTAACATTTATCTCGACAATATCTCCCCCTTTAAAATTAGCTAATAAACTCAATCTTTTAATAAAATAAATTAAATCTCTTGAACTTAAACCTCCTGGTTCTAAATCAGTAACACCAGGAGCAAATCCAGGATCAACACAATCCATATCCACACTAACATAAAATCCACTTGCATTCCGAGCTCTTTCCATTATTAAATCACAAACTCCTTGCAAATCCTCTTCTAAAACATCCATACTAATTAATGTAACTTTATTTTCTTTTAAAAAATCTCTTTCTTCTTCATTTAAATTCCTAGCACCAATCAAGATAATTCTCTCACCACCAAAACCATTTTCAATTAACTTTCTCAACCAATTCCGATTATTGATTCCTTCACTATTAGCACAATCTCCGTGAGCATCAAAAACAATTAATAAAGGATTTTTTTCAATTTTTTCAAAACCTTTTAGAATAGAATAACTAATACTTCCATCCCCACCAATAAACAAACTCTTAAAATTTTTTTCGAAAATTTCTTTACTATTTTCAAAAATCAAATAATTTGCTTCCTTTAAATTATCAAGATTAACATGAATCTCTTCTAAACTCAATTTATCAACATCAATCAATTTTCCAAATTCACTAGTTTTAATCTTTCTCAAAAAATTTATAACTCTAACAGGAGCCTTTTCACAACCTTTTGTTTTTTCACAACTAACTAACCTAACTCTTACAATTTCCATGAAATTAAAAAACAAAACTTATTTAAATAACCTTTTCTTTACTAATATGTAAAAAGGAGGTTAAAATGATCTGGTATGAAAAAACAGTGTTAGTAATTGCCGCTTTAGGAGCCATTGATTTAGGACTTAATGTCTTTGAATATGAGTTAGTCAATAGCCTAATTGGAGTAGGAATTACTGCAAATATAATCTTTGCGATTGTAGGACTTTGTGGTATCTGGGCTTTAGTAAAAATATTTAAATAATATTTTTTAATTTTTTAATTTTTTTATAATTTTTAAAATCAATCAGGAACCAATGCGACAAAACTATAACCTTTCAACTTGCTTAATTCTTGAACATCTTTTAATTTAACTTTTTGAATATTTTCCTCATACCTATAATACTCAGAAGCATCTCCTGCAATTTCATCTTGCAACAAATCAACCATAGTAGAATCACATTTTTCTTTATTAATTTGTCTTAAACCAATTAATCTTTCTTTAGCATCACTTAAATCTCTTTGACTTAATTTTTCCAATTTCTTAATTTCCCTTAAAATCAACTCTTTAATCTCTTTTATTTTTTCCTTAACAGTCCCAACATAGATTATTTCATAAGAATAATCTTTAGATTGTTCCAAGCTACTTTTAATTGCATAACATAATCCTCTTTTCTCCCTAATTTCCTGAAACAATCTACTACTCATACCTCCTCCCAAAATACTATCAAAAACTTCAGCACAATATCTATTTTTATCAACAAGTTTGGGCATATGAAAACCAAAAACTTCATGAGCTTGATCAATTCCTTTTCTTTTTTCAATAAGTTCTCCATTTTTTAAAACAATTGGAATCTCATTAATTTTTTTATCAACTTTAGGAAATTTATTTGCTTCATTTAAAACATCTTCCCAATATGTATCCCCAACAACACTAAAAATAATTTTATTTGAAGTATAATTCGATTTAAAAACTTCTAAAATTTTTTCTCTTGATAAACCAGCAACAGTTTTCAAATTACCTGCAATAGACATATTAAATGGCTTCTCATACAACATTTCTTTTATTTTTTCCAAAACATAAGTACTTGGATTATCATGATACATCTTTATTTCTTCCAAAATTACTCTTCTTTCCCTTTCCAAAGATTTTGCATCAAACAAAGGATTTAAAACTAAATCCCTAGAAATATCAGCGCCTAATTTAAAATATTTACTAGGAAGTTTATTCCAAAAACATGTAACTTCTTCTGCTGTAAATGCATTAATAATTCCTCCTTTACTTTCAATTTCTTTAGGAATTTCATCAACTTTTCTTTTATTAGTTCCTTTAAAAACCAAATGCTCAATAAAATGACTTATTCCTTTAATATTTTCAGTTTCATATTGGGCTCCAAATTTAACAGTAGTTGAAACTGCTACTACTGGAGTTTTTCTTTTTTCAAAAATAGCTACAACCCCATTATCTAATTTCCTACGATAAAATTCTTTTATTTTAACCATCTCAACTTTTTTAATCTTCTTCAAAATTTATAGTTTAATTCTTAATTAAAGAAAAATCAGTTAATAAAACTTTACCTAATCTGGTGTTGTCCAAAATTAGATAAATTCCGACAACCAAAAAAATAAAAGATTGTTTTTCTCTCTCATTTCCTAACTTAATTCTTCTTTTAATATTATGCAAAATTATATGCCATGCAAATTCTCTTATCCTCATATGATTTTTCTTGCTTCTCAAGGAAATTATTTATGTATGTTTCAAAACATAAATAATATTCTCAACTAAACTTCTTTGTCCCATAAATTCAGGCAATTCAACACACAATCTCCCATATCTTCCCTTGGGTCTTTTCTTGTTGCTTTTTTTATCCCATCTTTCTAACTAAAGTATACAACTCTTCTCCCTTCCCCCTAACCAACTCATACAAAGGTTCACTATCATATCCTTTATTATCCATAATTTTACCAAGCCATTCCTTATCAATCCCTTCACAACTAATTTTAGTCAACACAACTTTAAATCTATCTTTAAACAATTCTTCCCAAATTTTATTCCCATCATAATTCCACAAAGGAACATAAAACTATAATCTCAACTCGTTACAAATCTTTTTAATTCTCCTACCATGATGATTACTTCTAATTCCTCCAGCAACAACCACATTAACACTATCTTTAACACTCTCAATTAACTCCTTTAAATCCTTAACTTCTTTTTTCTCAACACCCTCACTTTCCATAACAAACAAATCAATATCTAACATTTCAGCTTGTCTTTCTAACAACTTTAAATAAGGTTTATGAAACATAAAACTATCAAAATTCTTAGAAATTACACTTAACAAATATTTAACATCATACTTCTTACCTTTCAAAACTTTATACAAAGCTAAACAAGAATCCTTTGCACCACTAAATAATTCAGCGCATTTTTTTTCATTTTAATTTCATCTCCCACTTACATATTTGTTTTCTTTAATAAAAAACCTCATTGGCTTACTTAAATCTTTTTTAACACCAATTCTAAAACTCTGCCCAATCAAAGGCCTCTTCTTTCTAACAACAACTTTTAATTCATCACCTATCTTCTTTTTATGTAATTTTTTATCAATCCCTAATGCTCTAGTCAATAAACCAGGCCCATTTCCTCTACCATTAAAATTCAAAGGTTCAATAGCCCTAATCAATACAGCTGAAGCAATACCCTCACAATTAGTAATAAAATTTACTAACCAATTATTATGAACTCCATATACTAATATTGTCCCAGCATCCATCATCATTGTATCTCTTAAATCACCATTTTGACAAGCTCTTGAAGAAGGATCTTCTTTCCCAAAATAAGCTTCAGTCTCAACTATCTTCCCCCTTAATTCTTTTCCATCAACAATTCTAACAATCTCACATCCTAAAAGTTCACAAGCAACAATATCAGCATTTCTTAAAAAAAATTCTTTATTTATTTTGTCCATTTTTTTCCTTAAACCTAAACCACAACCATAATAAAATTAATAAAACAATCAAACCACTTCCCAAAAAAATAAAACTCTTTACATTTAAATTAAAAGAACCCAACCCCCCTAATAATTCCTTGCCAATGCTTTCTAATTCTAAATCCTCAGATCCTGCAATATTTCCATGAATATTTCCAAATAAAGAAATAACAATAACAAGACAACAAACTAATATCAAAACCAGGCCCATTGTTAATATAAACTTATTTACCATAAAATAAATAAAAAAACAAGATTTAAATAACTTCCTTAAACATCATGTTATTATCTTAAAAAGAGTTTTCTGAATAAATCTTTTAATCTTTGTTCAAATTCATTTTTTACTCTTTTAGGAACAAATTGTTGAGAACATTCTAAAATTTCATTTAAGGTTGGCACAGAAATTTTTTGTGAAGTACCTTAGGTGCTTTTATTTAACACCCCACGAGACCAATAGATGTTGCTGTCGGCACGCCAATCGTAGCCAACAAGCTTAGACCTGTTGTCAAGAAGCGAGAACCACAGAAAATTTTGAGTAGACCCATTTTTAGCAGTTAATGGTCTTGGATTTTCTCCATCAATTGTAGATGCAGAAACAGGATAAAAAACAATAGGTCCATTATTTAATTGAAAATATGATTTCCTTTCACTTTCTTCATCTTCATGAGCCATATCCTCAAACACAAAAACATAATGTTGAGCATTTTCATCAGGAGACATTGAAAAATTAGTTCTTGATGGACAGACAATTGCAGTTCTTTCTGCAGGTTCAATCCCTAATTTTCCTTCTTCATCTGCTGTTTTTCTTGCTTTATCATAAGCTTTTGAGGTTCTAGTAGAATAATATTTTCCTTGAGAATTTGCTTTTACTAAACTTTTAGCTAATCTTAATGGAAATTTTCCAATCTTTTGTAAAACAGGATAATCTTCTTTCAAATAACTAACAACCATAGAAACTCTTGTTCCTGCTATTTTTCCAATATTATCTGCTCCAGCAGTCTGAATTCTTGCATAAGCCTCATCCCTCATAGAAATCAATTTTCCTAAATCTCGAACATTAGTAACTAGATTTCCAACTGAAGTTCCTACTTCTCCTAGTCCTTCAACATATTGTCTTGATTCTATCATATTTTCCTTACAATATTAATATTTTTAAATCTTTCTATTTGTTGTAATTTTTTAATAATAACAATTCTATTTTTTTCAAAATACTCTTAATTGCTTTAAAATAAAAATAAATTATAAATATATCCTTACTCAAATATAGAATTTTTAATATATTCTATATCCCTAATTTGCTCATCTAAAATTTTCATAATTCTAATAAGTTAATTAAGTGCCTAAAATATTAAAGTATTTGATTAGGAGAGAATATCTAACATTTACTGACAGCCGACTAAACATAAATTTCTTAAACTCTCATTCATTAATAAAACCATGCCAATCAATGCACATCCAGAATATATGGAAGCTGAAAAACAATTTCACAATGCATCAACAGACCAAGAAAAATTAAAAGCATTAGAAGAAATGATGCGCTGGATGCCTAAACACAAATCAGCTGAAGCTTTAAGAAAAAATATACGTACAAGATATAAAAAACTAAAACTAGATATTACAAAATCTAAAAGAAAGAAAGGCAAACAAAAAGGAATAAAAAAAGCAGAAATGCAAGTTGTTTTATTAGGATTAACAAATTCAGGAAAATCCTCAATCTTAAAATCTTTAACAAATGCTCAGCCAAAAATAGCAAGTTATGGGTTTACAACAACACAACCAGAAATAGGAACCCTTAATTACCAAGGATGTAATATACAAATAATTGATTTACCTCCAATTGCAAGCCCTGATTTCAACAAAGGAATTGTAAATGAAACAAACACAATCTTAGTTGTTGTAGAAAAACTTCATGAAATCAAATCAATTCTAGATTCAACAAAACCTCAACAAAAAAATAAAATAATAGTTTTTAATAAAATAGATTTATATGATAATGAAACAAAAAGAAAAATCTCGGAAACTCTTAAATCAAAAAAATATAATTTTGTTCTAACCTCAACATTTACAAAACAAGGAATAGAAGAACTTAAACAAAAAATCTTAAATTCTTTTGATATTATTCGAATTTACACAAAACATCAAGGGAAAAAACAAGGACTTGACAAAGTTCCAGTAATTCTTCCTCCAAATTCAACTCTTCAAGATGTAGCTGAAAAAATACTTCATGGTTATAGTAAAAAAGTCAAACATGCAAAAATAACAGGCCCCTCCTCAAAATTCTCAAACCAAAAAGTAGGACTCAAGCACATTGTAAAAGATAAAGATATTATTGAGTTTGTAACTGAATAATCACTAAGGCGATGATGCAGGCAATCCTGATCTTAATAAAGCAACTTTTTCTTCAAGACTCTTGCTACAATCTGCAAGCATCTCTCTTAATCCTGGAATTTTTTCTCCATCAATTGGAAACAAACCAGAAGTATATAAAACTCCTTCAGGAACTATACTAGAATCAGGAAGACCTCTGGGCATTCTTAAATCATAACGATTTCGTTGATGATCCATTGCCCCTCCAGAACAACCATCTTCACTTATATGACTAACCCAATAAACAGAACAGCCTTTACCAATTAAATCTCCTGTTTCTGAATTAGAATATAAACTCTTATTCTTCATAGGAGCTTTATTTCCATCTTCAAGAGGTATTCTCATATGTTCTTAAAAAATTATTTCTTTTTAAACTTAATTACATAGCAATATAACTATTTAAAAGTATAATCAAGTTTATAACTGAGTGATATAAATTTCCTAAAACAACTTCCTCAAAACCCCTCTAACAAACAATAAGCCTTTTCCCCTAACTTCTTCAACTTCTCCCCGTCAACTTTTCCCAACAACTTAACAATCTCTTTAGCAACAGCATTTTTCAAATCCTGAGGATGTAATTTTTTTGCAATAAAATCTTTTTCAACTTCTCCATAATTCTTATACTCAACATTCCCTCCATATTTCTCATCTCTTTCAACAACAAATTTCTCTCCCCCATCTTCTTTAACAACTATAATCACATATCTTAAAAAACACATAACACCATTATCAGGATTGCCTTCAACACAATCTGCTTTATTTATTTTATCCTTAATTGCTTTTTCACCATCTAATAAATCTATTTTACTTTTTTCATCACTAGAACTCATCTTCTTTCCAACTAAACCAGGAATCATTGGATTCATAACTTCTACTCTTGCATCATAATGTATTTTAGGAAGATTTTCTCTTGCAAACATTAAAATCTTTCTCTGATCCATTCCTCCAAATTGAACATCAACACCAAGATACTGCTCATCCAAAGCTTGCATTATTGGATAAATCAAACCTCCTAAATGAGGATTATCACCAAACTTAACAACTTCCGAACCTGCTTTCTTACAATCCCTAATAGAATTCATACTTGCTAATCTCAAGATATCAAAACAATATTCTGGTTTTAATTGAAACTCACTTCCCTTAACAAATTCTATTTTCTTTAAATCAGTTCCCAAAACTTTAAACATTTGAGTTATAGATTCTTTATAATAATCATATCTTTTTTCCAAAACAGTCCAAGGAGTTCTATCCAATGCTCCATGCAAATCAGCTAACAAAACCTTGACCTTAAAACCAGCCTTAATAAAATCACTTAATTTTAATAATGGAAAAAGATAAGCAATAGATGGTTTTCCAGTAACCTCTGTCCCCCAATAAACAACAGGATTTTTCTTTTTCTTTAACAATTCTTTTAACTCACTTTCTTTAATAATCTCCTGAGTATTTCTTTTGATTAATTCAAATCTTTCATCAACACTTAATTCTTTTACCATTTAACAACTCCTCTTATTCAAAAAAATCAATAAAAAACCTTTAATAAAGGTTTGCATCTACTGAGAATTCAGATGCCTATCAAACATCTGCTTATTTAAAATCCTATACCCTTCAACAATACAACCTCTTTTTTCTGAACTTTCTTCAAGAACCTCTTCACTAACTAATCTCTCAATAACTGCTTGAGGAAAAATATGTACTGCCTCAAACTTTGTTAAAAAACCTTCTCCCACATATTCATCTTCCATATATTTAAAATATCTCTCCCTTTAATAATATATTGGTATAACATGAAACTAAAAATCTCTCTCTTAAAATTATCTTTTACAATCTCTTTATTAGGAATATTCTTTTTATTATTTATCTCAACTTTAGAACCAAATTTAAAAAACATCTCAGATATAACCACAAAAGACCTAAACAAAAAAACAAAAATCCAAGGACAACTAGTAAACATTAGAACAATTAATCCAGATTTTCAAATCCTAACAATAAAAGATTCAACAAACCAAATTGATATCACCCTAGATAAACCCCTTAAAATAACAAAAAATCAAAACCTAACAATAATTGGAAAAATAACAGAATATAAAAATTTACCCCAAATTCAAGCTGAGAAAATTATTTTAATACCTTAACAATTTCAAAAACCATTAAATCCTCCACCTCCCATTTTCCTGCACCACCTTACCATCTAAAATAATCTTACCCTTTTTCATATCTTTAACAATATCCCAATGAATAGCACTATCATTTCCCCCGCCATTTTGTTTATAAGCCATTCCTAAAGCTAAGTGAATAGTTCCATTAATCTTTTCATCAAATAATAAATCTTTTGTAAATTTATTTATTTTAGGATTACATCCAATTCCAAACTCTCCAACATAACTAGCATTTTCATCAACACTTAACATTTCTTTTAAAAAATCCTCATTCTGAGAGGCCTTGGCTTCAACAACCTTTCCATTTTCAAACTTTAATTCAATATTACTAACTTCTTTTCCATTTCTAATAGCAGGATAATCAAATTTAATCCAACCATTTAATGATTCTCTAACAGGAGCCATAAAAACCTCTCCACCAGGCATATTTTCCTCGCCCTTATCAGCAACACAATTTTTTCCTTTAATTAAAAACTTTAAATCAACTCCCTCGCCTTTTAACCAAACTTTAGAACCTTTTTCAAATATTTTAGAAATCTTATCCAACCTCTTACCAAACTTTTTCCAATCAATTAAACAAGCATTATAAACAAAATTTTCATAATCACTTAAACTCATTGAAGCTTCTTGAGCCAAAGCCTGAACAGGATAAGCAATTGTAACTCTTCTTATTTTATCTTTTGTATTAACAATATAATCAGAAATAGAATGAACAACTTTCCCTCTTTCAGTTATCTTCTTAGAATCGCAATTAGTTAATTCTTTAGTATTCAAATCACTATTAACTCCAATATAACACTGAGCACATTTCACAGTCTCAAACCAATAATCAGGAAAATATTTCAATTGTTTATCATTAGCATATTTATAAAAAAAATCATTTACATTTGGCAAACCCACTTTAACAATTGGAATTCCTCCAACTAAAATAATTGCTTTATATAATTCAGTTAAAAAATCAATTGCCTCACTTCCTCCACTAATAATAACTTTTTCTCCTAATCTAACACCTACTGAATATTTAACAGCAAGTTGTGCTAACTTTTTTGTTCTTAAATCAACTGGCATTTTTATCTATAATCTCAAAATCCTCTAAGGCAATTTAATCTCTTCTCAAATAAACCTAAATTCTTTTCTTTAAAAACCTTTTTATATCTTTAACTCTTTAATAATCAAAGGGGGTTAAAATGCAACTAATAATTAACATCTTAATAATTTTAATAACAAGCATAGTTATCTATTATACTGCAACTTATTTTGCAAAATCATCTTCAAATATTGGAGACTACCTTAAATTACCTCGCTCAGTAAAAGGAGCAACTTTTGATGCAATTGCATCTTCATTACCAGAACTTCTTGTAGCACTTTTTGCAATCATCTTCTTTAAATCATTTGAAGTAGGAATTGGAACAATAGCAGGTTCTGCCTTGTTCAATCTCTTAATCATTCCTGGAATCTGCATCTTAGTTTCTCCAATTGTTTTCAAAGTAAGTAAAAAAGTAATCTCGAGAGATGCCTTATTTTACATAATTTCAGTATTTATCCTCCTCACTTTATTACTTTATTTTAAAACATGGGGAATAATAATTGCATTAATTTTAATAACAGCTTATATAATCTATCTTCTAGAAATCATAAAACACAGCAAACAATATAGAAAAAAACAAAAACAAAAAAAATTAAAAATAAATCTTCTTAAAGAAATAATAATTATAACAATAACCGTAATAGTTATTGGAATTGCAACTTTCTTTTTAACACAATCTTCAATAAATCTTGCCCATATTTTAAAAGTCTCTCCAATAATAATTGCATTTACAATAACAGCGGCAGCAACTTCTGTTCCAGACGCAGTTATCTCAGTGGCAAATGCAAAAAAAGGAGATGTTACTGATGCTACTTCAAATGTATTTGGCTCAAACATTTTTGATATTTTTATAGGACTCGGACTTCCTCTTTTAATTTATTATTTTATCAAAGGCCCTGTTGAAATAACCTTTGACAATTTAGAAATCATACTCGGACTTCTTGGTTCAACAATAATTATGCTTTATTTCCTCACAGATGACAATACCTTAAACAAAAAAGAAGCATGGTTTTTATTATTTATGTACTTTATTTTTATTGCATATGTTATTTTACTTTCTTTAGATATTTTTAATATCTAAAATCAAAATCAATTCATTAATTAAACCTCCATAATCTTAATCTCTTTTTCTTTTAAAATCTTCTCTAATCTTTCAATTAAAACTTCTCCAAATTTATGCAAAACTTTTAACCTATTATCATCCCTTATTACAATGCCTTTGTTCTCTTTTGCTTTTTTTAGAATATATCTTTTAATTTCAAGAAGATTTTCACATTCTTCTAATCTCTTTTTTCTATTCCATTTATTCGTAGCACCATACTCTCTTTCCCATCTAGCTAATATTCTTGACCTAAGAGCCTTTTCACTAGGATCAATAACTACCAATAATTTATTCTTTCCTTTAAATTCCTTTTCTATTCCGGGCACCATATGACTCCCATGAAAAATAAAAAAAGCATGAAATCCTCCTGTAATATCACATTCCCTATAACCTTCCTTAATAAAATGATTATAAAGTTTTTTCTTAATTAAATTTATTTGCAACTCCCGCCCTTTTTGATTTGTTCTATAAAGTGCCTTAAAAATAGGCTTTAATTTCTTTGGAACTCTTGAAAAATATTTATATTTTTTTAAAATATCAGATCTAACTGCTTCTCTAACAACATCTACTGGAGTAACCCTATCTATTCCCAACAAATGCTGCAAATCAGAAGCTAAAAGATCTTTTCCAACACTTGATGCTCCTCCCAAAAATAAAAAAAAGGGTTCATTAATTTCTCTATCATAAGAAGACAAAAAATATTGATTTAAAACAAGATATCTTTTTCTTATTTTTTTATCTTTCAAAAAATGTGCAGAATATTTTATTAGGTCATAAAAACTAACAACTTCAATTTTATCTTTTTTTAAATTCCTTATAACTCTTCTTGAAAAAAGTATTGCTTTGTATTTACTAAGCCCAACAACAACTGCTGGCCCTTCTAAATGAAAATCCTCTAAAAGAATTTTATTTGTAAAAAATTGTAGATTAACCATGACATATTATATATATTAAAATATATATAACTTTCTAAAAAACAAAAAATCTATATTCTATAAAAACATACACTAAATTATGTTACTTCAACTAATAATCGCAATCCTCATCGGCCTCATAGCAGGCACCCTCACAGGCCTCTGACCTACACACACCACGACGAAATAGCTAATTCTTTATAATGGTAGACTTGAGGGCTACCGAATATAAAAATAAGAGAA
>CAYRKK010000032.1:0-11932 GCA_964424875.1 Candidatus Woesearchaeota archaeon | reverse complement strand
AGCTGATGAAAAGATAATGAAGAAAATAAAAAGAGAATTGAGAAAATAAACTGGGTTAGGAAGATTTTTAAACCTATTTTTTTATGGTTATTTATGGCATTTAAAATAAATGTATCACATAAGGGAAAGACCTTTAAGGTTGAGATTGAATCAGAAGTACTTGTAGGTAAGAAAATAGGTGAAAGTGTTAAGGGGGAAGATGTTGATGAAAGTTTAAAGGGTTATGAACTTGTTATTACTGGAACTAGTGATTTATCTGGTATTCCTGGTTTTAAAGGATTAGAAGGTTCTAGTTATCATAGAAGATTATTAACTTTTGGTTCTGGAATGAAAAATAAAAGAAAAGGTGTTAGGTTGAGGATGACTAATAGGGGAGAAGAAATTAGTTTAAAGACACATCAGATTAATATTAAAGTTGTTAAAGAAGGAGAGAAGAAGTTTGGAGATTTGGTTGGTTCTAGAGGAAGCGAGGGAGGTGGTGAAGGTGATGAAGTTAAGAAACCTGTTGAAGAAAAACCTGCTGAAACTCCGAAGGAAGAAAAGGTTGAAGAGGAAAAGAAATAATTATAATATTGATTTATAGTTTTTTAAATTGAGTTAAATTTTTTTGAAAATTTAATAAGTTTTTGCAAGGTATTTTTCACAACTAAACCTTTAAAAACAATTGTAACATAAATGTTACATATGGAACAAAAAGATTACAAATTAGAAATCATCAATCAACTCTTAAAAGATAATAATCATGCTAGAGAGATTGCTAAAAAACTAAATATCAACCATATGATTATAGTAAGAAAACTAAAAAATCTATTAGATGAAAATGTAGTAGATTTCAAACAACAAGGGAAAAATAAAGTTTATTTTTTAAAAAATACAATAGAAACTAAATCTTATATTTTAAAGTCAGAGAATTATAAATTAATTCAATTATTAAAAAAATATCCTAGTTTAAGAAATATAATTGAGAAAATCCAAAAAAATAAAAAAATAAAACTTGCTATTCTTTTTGGTTCTTATGCAAAAGAAATCGCAAAAAAAGAAAGTGATATTGATATTTATATAGAAACAAAAGACAAAGAATTGAAAAAAGAAATTGAAAAGATAAATACGAGGCTGAGCATAAAAATAGGAGAATATGACAGGACAAATTTTTTAATCAAGGAAATAAAAAAAAATCATATTATAATCAAAGGCATTGACAAATATTATGAAAAAAATAATTTTTTTGAATAAACTCAGAAGAGAAAGGAAACTTCAAATTATTGAACCAAGCGAAGAGATTAAGGAATCTTATTTTGGAAAATCAGAAAGCAATCTTGCTTCCTCAAAAATCTTGTTAGATAATGATAAGCTTGAAGAAGCAATTACATTGACCTATTATGGTATGTATAATATGCTTATAGCATTATTTTTTAAAATAGGAATAAAATGCGAGAATCATACAGCTTCAATAATTTTATTAAAATATTTATTTGAGATTGATAATTTAAGTTTTGAATATGCAAAAAAAGAAAGAATTGATAAACAATATTATACTGATTTTGAAATCGCAAAAGAAGAAATTATTAAAGCAATTGAAGAAGCTGAAGAATTTAACAATAATCTTTTTGATTTTATTTCTAAGATAACTAATGAAGATGTTGAGAGATATAGAAAAAAGTTTGATGAATTAATAGGTAAAAAAGAAGGTGGAGAAGAAACAGATAGTGAAGAAGAAAAAGAAATGAATTATTAGTTGTATTAATTTTTATAATTATGTTGTTAGTTTCATTAATTTCTGTTGGAATGTTTGATGGGTTTAAAATATTGAGGTTGTGAGAATAAATTTAAAGATCCTTGAAGTTAACAAAGAATTTATAAATGATATTTTTTTATTAAAATCATGAAAAAAATATGTTTGAGTATAATAATCGCAACTTTGATTTTAGTTAGTTCTAGTTTTGTTTCTGCTTGTATAATTACTGACAAAGACCAAGTTGCCCTTATTTTTCCATTTAATGCTGGAATTAATATGGATGTTCTAGAAAATTATTGCACAGATAAAAATTGCATAATTTCTTCAGATAATAATGCCCCTCAAATATACAAAACTATTACTTTTCAAATTCAATATGAAGAGCATGAAATGATTTTTGTTGCCAAAACTTCACAAGATTCTGAAGAGGGCCCAGAGATTAATTCCTTAGGTATAAAATTTTTAGATGAAAATTTTCAAGTTAAAGAATTAACTTCTTTAGGATTAAGATTACTAATTGCAAATGATATAATCTACGGAATTTCTGCACAAGATGTAAATGAAATTTCAAATATTATTACTACTAGAAATTTAGGTTATTTTAAACCATCTAGTTGTGGAAATAGTTTTCTTGATTATAGTGGAGCTATTGGTGATGAAGGTAGAAGTGGATGGTTGCTTGGTGCAGGTAATTGTATGGTTGAAACATTTGAAGGAAACTGTCCGCAAATTGGCTGTTACAAATGTGGAATAGGTTCTTCTTTGGTTAGTCTAAATCTTTTATCGTTGAGTTTAACAAATTCCCCAATAGTAGAATATACTGGCAGTTCTGGTATTGATGCTTCTAATGGAGGTCCAGACTCTAATTATATGTATTGGGTTATGGGATTAATAGTTATAGTTATCCTAATTTCAATTGTTTATTTTTTAGTTAAGAAAAAAAGGGTTTGAATTTATAATTTAAGCTGTTTAATTGCAAATTCAATATCCTCTTTAGTAATTAATTTTCTACCAAAATGTCTTGAATTTTTTATGGCTAATTCTGTTATATTATTTAAGCGATCTATCATATTTTCTGCAATTGATTCTTTTGCTTCTCTGCTAACTCTTTTTGCTCCAAATTCTTTAATTAATCTTTCTATTAATTTTCTAGGTATTTTTGCCATTTTTATTTTTTAACCAAAAAAGTTAAAAAGGTTATTTTTGGTTAATATATTAAACTTCTATAAATCTTATAACCTATTTTATTTTTTTCGAAAAATTCTTTGAATTCTTCTGAATGTTCTAATGGGACTTTTACTGCGCTTCTGCCTATTGAGACAGATTTTGTAATCTCAATAATTCCTTTTTCTCCCCTTCTTCCACGAAGAGCATATTGAAACATTACTTTTTTTGAAGGTGATAAATTTTTTAGTGAATAAGAAAAAATATAATAAGCTTTAAAACCTAAAATTTCATGTAGGAACTTTTTTCTTATCACTAGAAATCCTTCTGCCATTATGGATTTGCATGCTATAAAAGAACTGTCTAGTAAATCAGGGATATCTATACCTTTTACATCAAAATCATAATCTATAATTTTTTTTAATTCATTTTTTAATTCTTGAGAAAGGTTTAATTTTTTATCAAGCTTTTCTGGAGAAGAAAAAATTATTGCTATATCAATATCATTTGCATTTATTTTTTTTCTTACAACAGATCCATAAATAGCAAAATCAAATATTTCTTTATATTTCTTTTTAAAATCTTTAAAGGATTTTAATATTTGTAAATTTAAGAACTTCTTCAAAATCATTTTTTAATATTTTTACATGTTCCTTTGTAAGTTTAATTCTATAGCTTCTCTGGTAAACTGGAAAATCTTTATCTAAAATTTTGTAAAGTAAATTATACTTATTTTCAAGCAATCTAAATCTCTCATTATGATTAGAAGGAATATAACCTTCTTTTTCTAAAATAAAAAGATCTATAAGAACTGCTATTGCTTTAAAATAAAGTGTTACTGCTACATTATAAGAATTTTCTTCAGATTCTCTAGCTTTAATCAAATACTCATTTATATTTTCTAGTAATTCCTTTTTTTCATCCATGTTAATAATATAACCAAAATGTTACTTTTAAACCTTTTGGTTAGTTTAATAATATTTAAAAATAGATTCTATCCAAAATAATATGACATACTCCCGCACATAAATGTGTGGGTTTCCTTACTAATCTTTCAAAAACAAAACTAAGCTACTGAATGTGAATCTCTAAAGAGTGATCCATTTAGATATAGAAAATCAGGAGAATATTGTTCAGATGAAGGAAAATTTATTGAACAATTAAAAGCAGTTTCATGTGAAAATAATTTTGAATGTAATAGTAATGTTTGTGTTAATGGTGAGTGTATAAGTGAATCCTTTCTTCAAAAGATTTACTAATTTTTGTGTTTCCATTTTTCCTCCAGAGCTCTCGCTAAGCGAAAGCAAAAGTTTAATTATGAGAAAGTTTTAACTACATTGATGGGTATTCAATGAGCTAAAGTCTAGCTCATTATTTTCAATTAATCAAAATAGAAATAAGTTATGCTACTGCCTAAAGGCAGTAGATATCTTAGAAGCAATTATGTAATGATGTTGAGGAATTTAAAAAATAGCATTAGAATATTTAGATTTTCAAATTGAAATAACTGATGGATATTTTCAAAGACCTTATAGGGAGTTGAGGGCGAGGATAGTTAAGGGGAAATATGATTTTAGTTTTTTAAAACCAAAATAATCACAATG
Organism: Candidatus Woesearchaeota archaeon; assembly: GCA_964424875.1. Taxonomy (GTDB): domain Archaea; phylum Nanobdellota; class Nanobdellia; order Pacearchaeales; family GW2011-AR1; genus ARS1285. The sequence continues at coordinate 7,429 of CAYRKK010000032.1, read as the reverse complement.
GTTCTTCTCTAATATATAATTTTAAACTCTCCTTTAAAATATCAACTAAAACCGGGTCATTTCTTTGATATTCGTCAGGAATTTCTAAACAACGAATATTCTTCTTAGGAATCCCTAATTTTATCAACCCTCTTCTCATATACCCTTCCATAACAATTAATAAATCATATTGTTCAAAATAATTCCTATTTTCATTAGATACATTTTTAACAAGATTATCAAATCCACTAGAAAACATTTTAATATCTAATCCTTTTTCTCTAGCAATTTCTCTAGCAATGCTTGCACTAGTAGGACTTCTATTAATCCCCCTTGAACATAAATGTAAATATTTTTTTGCCATTAATTTTTTAAATAGGTTAGTTTTAAAAACCCTTTGTATTTCTTGTAATTATGGCTAAAGATAAACAAAATGAAAAAGTGAAAGTGGAAGACATTGAAAATATGGAAATGCTTAATGTTGGAATAGTTGGACATATTGATCATGGAAAGACTACCTTACTTTCTAAAATTACTGGAAAGTTTGCAGATACTCATTCAGAAGAATTAAAAAGAGGTATTACAATTAAATTAGGTTATGCAGATGTTATTTTGGAAAAAGGGAATAAAGAGAATTTTGAAAAATCAAAATTCTCTAAGAAGAACTTTGATGCGATTTCCTCCGGAAATGTCAAAGATTCAAAGTTCTCTAAAAAAAGATATATTAGTTTTGTTGATTGTCCTGGGCATGAAATGTTAATGGCGACAATGCTTTCAGGTGCTGCTTTAATTGATGCTGCTATTTTGGTGATTGCTGCAAATGAGGGAATTAAGCCTCAGACAAAAGAACATTTGATTGCATTAAAATCTAAGAAAGTTGATAAGATTATAATTATTCAAAATAAAATTGATTTAGTTTCAAAAGAAGAAGCTGTTAAAAATTATAATGAGATTAAAAAGTTTGTAAAAGGCACAATTGCTGAAGATGCGGTTATTGTTCCGGTTTCTGCTCAACAAGATATTAATATTAATAAGATTAAAGAATTGTTGTTAGATGTTGAAATTCCTAAAAGAGACTTAAAGTCAGATGCTGAGTTTTTAATTGCTCGTAGTTTTGATATTAATAAACCTGGAGCTGAGGTTTTGAAGTTGCATGGGGGGGTTTTAGCTGGAATTTTGAAAAAAGGTGTTTTGAAAATTGGAGATGAAATTGAGATTAAGCCAGGAATAACAGAAAAGCATGCTAATCAGATTTCTTATAAAGCAATTAAAACTAAAATTGTTTCTATTTATCGAGGGAATTTCCCTATTAAAGAAGCAGGACCTGGAGGAAGTTTGGGTTTTGAAACAGAGTTAGATAATGTTTTGACAAAGACAGATTCTTTGTCTGGAAGTATTGCTTCTAAACCTGGTTCATTGCCTGATATCTCAGATAAGATTAAATTAAAATATGAGTTGTTTGATTGTGTTGTTGGAGAAGAAGTTGAGAAAGAAACTAAAGTTGAGGATTTAAAATTAAGTGAAATGATTATGCTTTCTGTTAATACTACTACGACTGTTGGAAAGATTAATAAAATTAAAAAAGGAGAAATTGAATTAAAGTTAAATATTCCTGTTATTCCTATTTGTGGTGATTCAGTTGGTATTGCTCGTAATATTCATGGGCACTGGAGATTGATTGGTTTTGGTGAGATTGTTTGAATTTAGTAATGTTTGTTTAGAGATGAGAGATTAGAGGGGGTTTTGTGAAATTCAAAACCAAAAAATTTAAATAACTTAATTATTTATTTTTAAAATGATATTCACATGTGGAAGGACAAGGGAAACTGCGTCTGATGTGAACTGGCTCTGATGTCAAATGGCTGGGATTTGATGGGGTTAGATTTATATAATTCTTTACTGTTTTATTGCTATTATAATAAAGGGTGTAAGAATATATTAATCATTGACATCTATGTCAGGATCTAGATTTTCATCAAGATCTTGGTCATCTTCAAAATCCTCATGGTCACATGAAGGTTTTGGATTTGAAAATTCATCATGATTATGCATTAAATATAAGGTAAAGGAAATATATAAAGGTTTATGAGATAAGGAGAATAAGAAAATGAACTACTCCAGAAATGATTGAACAAGCAATTAATAAAACTTATGATGCTGGAATTCCAGTATGGGCATCTTTAATGGTAGGATTTCCTTGGGAAACTGAAGAGCAATTAAAACATAGTTTGGATAAATATACTGAGATAGCAAAGCAAGGAAAAATCTTTCATACATATTCTTCGTTTATAACACCATTTCCCGGGACTGATTTCCATCATCATTGCAGGAGTAATGGATTAATTTCAAATCCAGATTACTTAAGGTCAGATTGTTCAACTCCTTCACTGAGAACATCAATTCCTGAAGAAAGATTAATAGAGATTCATGGAAAATTTAGAGAAGGCATAGAATGAGTAATCAAATAAATCTTTAAATATCTTTTAATTTCTTTATATTCATGATATCGCCAGCATATTTATTGATTGTAGGATTGTTTTTGCTTTATTATTTAATGGTTTTGATAATTGAGAAAAAAATGATTCATGATCCTCGGGACATAATCAGCAAGTTTTTATCTGTGATTTTACTTTATGCTGGAATTTCTATAATTTATTTTTCATTTACTGAAAAGCCGTTTTTAGGTGATTCAAATGCTAATTATAGTCTTTATATTTTTATAATTGGATTTGTTGCTGTTTTATGGACAATTCCTGAGTTGCTTTCTGAGTTTAAGTTTTTTAAAAAGTTTATTGATAATGGGAGGAGGGGGAAGAAGGGTAGAAAGAAGAAAAGGAGGTCATAATGGTTTTTAAAGTAACTTTAAAAACTTTGAATTTAAAATGAGTGAAACATGTAAAACTTGTAAGGAAAAATTTAATTCAGGCATTTGGCTTTTACCTCAGTTTAGAGATGAAAAAGTCTTGTTATTTTGTTCAGAGAAATGCAAGGGAAAATATCTTAAGATGAAGATTAATAGAATAAAAATTAGTTATCCTAAATATTATAAAAAACGTGACGTCCTCCCCACCCTAAAGGTTTTTTTGCTGCGGCAAAAAAATCCGCTTCGCGGAGTGGGGCTTCCTATAAACGAGCTTTACTCTTCCATTATCCAAACAGTTCCATGGTGTTCATCCTGATTTCTTACATATTCATTTGCTGCCTCTATTGTTATAAATCCTACTGAAGCTGCAAACTTCCCTCTACTCCACAAATGTCCTTTTGGATACCTAAGTCTTGCTTTTGGATGGTGCTTAAAAAATAAATAAGCAGAAATTCCCCTTAGTTTATGTAATGCCCAAGATGGAGACTTATCCATTGGGATTGAAGCAGTTCCTTGGATATGATCTGGTTGAACACTCAATTCAATCCATTTTATTCCCCACATTGAAGCAGCTCTTCTTATACAAGCTTCAACCAACTTTTTATATTTCCATTTCCTAAACATGTTATATCTATATTTAGGACACCATTCAAATTCCCATCTTGAAACCCCAACCATATGATTCCCCCTTTCATACTCATGTTCATACATTTTATTATAGCTCTCGCTAAGCACAATTTGTTTTTGCATTTTCATACCTCCGTAAAGTTTATTAGTGATAAAGCTCTAACTACATTGATTGAAATTCAATGAGCTAAAGTCAAACTCACTAATAATAAGTTATTTAGAAATAAATAGTTTTACAAAGTGGGATTAAACTTTGCAGAAGTGCTACAGCTTAAAAGCTGTAGATATCTTCTCATTTATGAAGTTAAAAGATAAAGGTATTAAATTTGAAGATACATTTAGGGGGAGATGTAAAAAATGTCAAAACAATTAAATTTTAATAAAGAAGAATTAATTTCATTATATCAACTTGTTAGAGAGTATTGTAATCAACTTCCAGAAGACATGGATGATTGGTATCATTCTCATTCTGATTTTGATAAAGGACCAATAGAAAAAGAAATACTTCTTACAATACTTAAAAAAATAGAAACATCGATTCCACAAAAAGAAAAAGAAAAGATTAATAAGAATTTTTTAAGAAAAGAATATCATCCATTTAATAATGAGATTAGTGAAGAGGTTTATGATGTAATTGAAAAAGCATTTGAAGACTTGAAAACTATTGAAATAGAGTATTTTAATATGCAAACTGCAGAATTTAAAAAAAGAAAAATTGATGTTTATTACAAATCAAGAAAGTATGTTATAGGTTATTGTCATTTGAGAAAAGATATGAGAAAATTTAGAACAAGTAGAATTAGTTCAGCAAAGTTAACTAAAACAAAATATAAAATTCCTGAAGATTTTAATAAAAATAATTACTAAAATGGCAAATGATAATGGATTAGTTGATGAGTTTGAGAAGCTAGAAAATCAAAAGAAAGAAATAGAAGCTAAAGAGATAGAAATAAAAAAGAAGATTATTGAATTAGCAAAAGAAAAAAATACAGAAGTATTATTTGGAAATCATAAAAAATGTTCTATTAAGGGATATGAAAAAGTAATTTATCCAGAAGATAAAACTCAAATAATCAATTTACTAAAACAAAAAGAATTATGGGATGATATGGGGGGTGCCCAGGACCCTCGTTTATTAAATCAAATCTAGAAAAATCTAATGATTCAACAAACTCTTCTACAAAAAAACAGATATGATTTTTAGGTATCATATCATTAATTGATTGAGGGATCAACCAATTCTGACCTTTGAAAGAACTTATGTATGTCATTTTACACCCCTTTATTTTGTCTTCGACAAAATAAAATATTTAGTTAATTTATCGACGACAAACTACTATTTATATTTTTCTAATTATAGGACAGCCTGTTTACGGTATGGTGCTCCATTGTTTTTTTGATTTTATTAAAATTATTGTTCTGTTTGTTCGCTAGCTAAAAATTCCCACCAAGGACCATTTTCTTCAAGCATCTCCATATTTTCTGCATCAACTCTTTTTTTAATATTTTTATTAACTGGTATAAATCCTAAAAGCTTTGCTTTTTCTTTTTCTTCATATCTATAAATGGGTTTTCTTTCTTCAAACTCAATCTTAATATCCTTAATTTTTCTTTTATTTCCATTATCAGATATTATTAGTTTATCAAGATTATTATCTATCTCAACTTCAACTTTATTATTTTTTACTATTAATTTTTTATCTTTTTTTTCAAGAGAAATTCCTTCATCAAAATAAATATTTACTTCAACTTTTTTTCCTATATTTTTTATATTTGTATTTCTTATTGAAAGAGTTGCTTCAGAATCTAAAATTTCTAAATCAGATTTATAATCTCCCCAGTAAATATTATCCTCGCTTGGAGCATGGCCTTCTTCCCAATTATCTTCTCCTGTTCCAGGGTCATCTCCAAATTCAGCAGAAGCATCTTCACATTTTATATCAATAGTGCAATCCCATCCTTGCCCAGAAGGACCACTTATAGGTGCACCATAACAATGTTCACATTGAGTTATACATACATTCTCTTTTTCAGTCCATTCTTCATCACTTAAACAAGGACCTGAGTATAAATACTCACAAGATTTTGCACATTTTTGACAAACTTCATTCCCTCTTTCCCCTTCCCCTTCAAAAGTTCCAGATAAACAAGTAATTGTTGAATCAATTTTATTAATACAATCCCTAATACATTGTTCTTCCTCACCTTGTGCTTCAGGTTCTCCAATCATACCACATTCCTTATCACAAGAATCTCTTACTAATTCTATACAATTTGCATAATCCTGCCCCCTAACGCAACTTCTATCCATACAATCTTGTACACACTGCTCCCCTTCACCTAATTCACCAGAAGGCTCAGGCTTAACACCACATTGTTGTTCACATTTTTTACTGTTACTTCTCATACAATTTTCATCACCCTCATCACACCCAACACCAATACAATCTTCAAGACATTTAATATCTTCAGCACTTGGACCACTCCATCCCTCATGCATTTGCTCTTTTCCTTGAGAAAACACCAGGGGTAAAACTAAAAACATTCCCAACAAAAGTAAAACCATCACTCCTTTTTTCATTAATAATCTAAGAAAAGAGCATATAAAAAGATATTGTATAGGATAATTTCTTTAAAATTTGTGGGTTCAATTCCCACAATCTTAAATTTAACTTATTGTAAATAAATATGCCCCCGCCGGATTTTTAAGCTAAGGTTTAACTTTTATACACTAATTAATTTTTTATTTCTCCCTATTTTTCACTCTTTCAATCTGTCCTTTTAATCTAAGAATTTCTGTTTCTTTTCTTATTTTATTTCTAATTGTTTCTTTTTCCTTCATCAATTTCTTTCTTTCCACTTCCAAATAATCTTCTGCTTTTTCAATTTTTTTTAAATCTTTCTTTAATTTCTTTAATTTTGGACTAGATAATTCTTTTTTCTTAGTTTTCATTTTCACACCTTTTTACATTTTTATAATAAGTCTTTTATTTATATATTTAACTTTTCTAAAATCTTTTCATTAACAATCACAATATGCCCTATATTCTTAACATCTTTATATTTAACAACAATTCCCTTAACTTTGAATTTTTGTTTTTTCTCTAATTTAATTCTCAAACTATGAATCTTATTCTCTCCCAAAAGAATCTCCTCAACTTTTCCAATACTATCACCTTGTTCTGTATAAACTTTCTTTTTAATTAATCTTTTAAGGCTATTTTTCGGATGTTTATTTATCCTTTTAATTTCTATTTTTTCTATAATCTTTTTCCTATAAACAAAAACCAACAACCCCAACATTCCTACAATTAAAACAAATCCAAAAAGATTCCAATTATTACTCACTGTACTTGCACTTCCAACAACAAATCCAGTAATGTTATTCCCTCCAATAAATAAAACTCCTACTAACATAAAACCAGCAAGGATTATTAAGAATGTTTTAGACTTTATTCTCTTCAAATTCCTTTTAATCTTACATTTGTATTCTCTGTGTGTTTTTAGTTTTCCTGCTTTCTTCTTTCTCTTTTTTATTAATATAAAGATAATTAAAATAATTAGTAAAAATATCAAACCCACAAAAATTATTAAGAAATTATAATTAAAGCCTTCTTTGACAGGAGCACCTAATTCTCCTTTCTTAACCTCAAATTTTTGCTCAGCAAAAGCTCTTTGTAGGTTTCCATAGATAATGTCTACTCTTAGAGTATATTCTCCATCTTTTAATTTTATCTCACTTATTTCTTTTTCATAAGTTAAATTTCCTTGTATCGCTCTTGTTTCTATCTGGCTGAAAATTTCAGTATTGTTGCTGTCAATAATAGAATATTTTATTTGAACATCTATTTTATCTATCCCTTCTTGTTCTATTAAATCAATGCCGAACCTTAATGTTTTATTTACAGAGAACTTTGAATAAGTCCTTTTTCATATGATTTTTTAAAATAATTAACTTTA
>CAYRKK010000031.1:0-11990 GCA_964424875.1 Candidatus Woesearchaeota archaeon | reverse complement strand
ATTTTGAAAAAATTAGCTAACTTTCTATTGAGGTTTTATTTGGGATGTAGCCGGTATCCGAATTGAAAATGATTTATTTAAGACCACTTAATGCACCAGAGAAAACACATCAAAAACCTTAAATACCTAAATCACCTTATTAAAAAATGGAAAATAAAAAACTATCTGTAAATAAAATAGCCCTGACAATAATAGTCTCAATTATATTAACAACAATTATGGTTTCTTTAGTAAATGTAGGTTTATCTATATTTTTTGAAGGTCCTGATTATGAAAATTATTGTAATTTTAAAACTCAAGAAATAATAATAACTCAAGAAAAATGTGAGCAAGTTAATGGAAAATGGAATCCAGAAGGACAAACTTATCCAAAAGCAGTTCCAGATATGAATGGGGAATCAGAACCTATAGAAGGTTATTGTGACCGAGATTTTGAATGCAGACAAGATTGGGAAAAAGCGCAAGAATCTTATAATCAAAAAAGATTTTATGTATTTACAGTAATTGGATTTATTTTATTATTAATTGGTTTATTTACAGTAGAAGCAATGTTCCAAATAACAGGTCTTGCAACAGGAGGAATCTTAGTATTTGAAGGAATTGTAACAAATTTTGAAAATAAAATAACAGTTTTTATAGCTCTTTTACTAATCCTCATAGTTTTTGGAATAGTTGCTTGGAGAATTATTAATAAGTATAAATAATTTTAATAAACAGAATTTCACTTCTCACCTTTCCACTCTTTTTTATATCTCTCAAAAACCATTTAAAAAACTTTCCCCTTACTTATAATTTTTTCCGACGATAAAAAATAATCAACCCAAACCTTTATAAACTAAAAAATCTCTAAATTATAATAATTTAAGAGTAACAAATGGTAAAAACTAAAACTTCTTCAAAAATACAAAATATTGTTGCAACAACCTCTTTAGGAAAAGATGTTCCCCTAACAAAACTTGCAAAAACAATTCCAAACACAGAATATAATCCAGAACAATTTCCAGGTTTAGTTTTAAGAGTCAAAGAACCAAAATCAGCTGTTCTTGTTTTTTCATCAGGAAATTTAGTCTGCACAGGAACAAAATCAATTGCTCAAGTAAAACAAGTTATTGAACAAGTTATTAAAACATTAAGAAAAATAAATGTTAATGTTACTGAAAAACCAAAAATAACAGTTCAAAACATTGTTGCTTCTGGACATATTAATATGATGCTGAACTTAAACTATCTTTCTTTAGCACTAGAAAACACAGAATATGAACCAGAACAATTCCCAGGTTTAGTATACAAACTTGAAAATCCTCCAGCAACATTCCTTCTTTTCAGCAATGGAAAACTAGTTTGCACAGGAACAAAAAACAATCAACAATTAGAAGATTCAATGACTCAATTAGTAAAAACCTTAAAACAAGCAGAAACTAATAAAAAAAAATAATGTTTAATTAGTCAAACATTAAAACAAGCAGAAACTAATAAAAAATAATATATTCATTATTTCATAAATAAACAAAAGGAGGTGAAAAATGAGTCTTATAACCTGGGGAGAAAAAATTACAAAAAAGTTCAAATGGTTTGATATTAAACTAGCTCAACTTGTAGCAATTTTTGCAATCCTAACTTTAATAACTGTTTGGCCAGCATTTTTAAATTTTATATTTAAATTTGAATGGTACTGGTACCTAATAATAACAGTTATTCTTGGAATCCCTTTACTAAAGAAAATGTTTTGAATGAAACATAATTTTAAATAATTTTTTTATTATCAATAATAGAATTTTCCCAATCTTACAAACAAAATTTAATACCATTATTCTCAACTCCACTTCTTAACACTCTCAAACATACATCTCAACCTATTAACCAAATACAATAAATACTTATAAATCAAAACCCTTTATTTTTTATATAAAAACGAGGTATAGTCAAAACTCTAAAATGCCTAATAAAAATACAGAAGAACTAATCTCAGAAGCAAAACTATTTTTTGAAACATATAAAAAAAAAATAGGAGAAAGTATAAGAAAAGGTAAAAAAGTAGTTTATGTTAATTTCCAAGACCTTTCATCTAACTCTCCCGTTTTAGCAGAAGCATTAATTTCAAATCCAGAAGAAGTTTTCCAGTTTTTAGAAACAGCTTTAGAAGAAACAGGTTTAATTAAAAATCCAAGAATAAGATTCAATGATTTACCAGAAACACAAAAAGTAAAAATAAGAACAATAAGAGCTCAACACTTAAATCAATTAATTTTTTTTGAAGGATTAGTAAGGCAAGCTTCTGAAGTAAGGCCTCAAGTTGTTAATGCAAAATTTGAATGCCCTTCTTGTGGAACAGTAATTTCTGTTTTGCAAATTGAAAAAAAATTCAGAGAACCAACAAGATGTTCATGTGGGAGAAAAGGACAATTTAATTTATTATCAAAAACAATGGTTGATGCCCAAAGATTAGTTATTGAAGAATCTCCAGAATCTTTATCAGGAGGTGAACAACCAAGAAGAATGAATGTCTTTCTAAAAGAAGATTTAGTAGAACCTAATATGGAAGAAAGAACAACTCCTGGAAGTAAGGTAAGAATATTAGGAATTTTAAAAGAAGTTCCTGTCCCATTACCATCAGGAGCAATTTCAACTCGTTTTGATTTAGCAATTGAAGCAAATAACTTAATCCCCCTAGAAACCACTTATGAGGAACTAGATATAACAGAAGAAGATGAAAGGCAAATTCAAGAATTAGCAGAAGACCCTGAATTATTTCAAAAACTAAGAGAAAGTATTGCTACAAGTATCTGGGGTTATGAAGAAATTAAAGAAGCCTTAGTACTTCAAATGTTTTCAGGAGTAAGAAAAACATCAGATGATGGAACAATTTCAAGAGGAGATATTCACTTATTTTTAATAGGAGATCCAGGTGTAGCTAAATCTGTAACATTAAAATTTGTATCAAACATTGCTCCAAAAGGAAGATATATAGTCGGCAAGGCAGCAACAGGTGCTGGAATAACTGCAACAGTAGTAAGAGATGAATTTTTAAAAGGATGGTCTTTAGAAGCAGGTGCAATGGTCTTAGCAAATAAAGGGATTATTTGTATTGATGAAATTGAAAAAATGGATGCAACAGATAGAAGTGCAATGCATGAAGCACTTGAACAACAAACAGTAACAATAAGCAAAGCTAATGTCCAAGCTACACTTTCAGCACAAACATCAGTTCTTGCAGCTGGAAATCCAAAATACGGAAGATTTGAACCACTTCAATCAATAACCCAACAAATTGACTTGCCTCCTGCTCTAATAAATAGATTTGATTTAATATTTATTTTAAGAGACTTGCCAAATAAATTTCAAGATGATGCAATTGCAACTCATGTTCTCAATCTGCATCAAATGAAAGAAAAAAAACCAGATGTTGATAGAGACTTATTTAAAAAATATATAGCTTATGCGAAACAAAAAATAGAACCTAAACTAACAGAAGAAGCTGTTAAAGAAATAAAAGATTTTTATGTTAAATTAAGAAATATGCAATCATCAGGAGACACTCAATCAATCCCTATTTCAGCAAGACAATTACAAGGATTAGTAAGATTAGCAGAAGCACATGCAAAATCTCGGCTCTCTCCCACAGTAGATAAACAAGATTCACAAGTTGCAATCAGATTAACTAATTACTATCTAATGCAAGTAGGTTATGACCCTGAAACAAAAACCTTTGATATTGATAGATTTACAACAAAAGTCTCTTCAAGTCAAAGAAGCAAAATAATCCTTATCCGTGAAACAATTAAAAAACTAGAAGAAAAATATGGGAAACAAGTTCCATTAGATGTTTTAAGACAAGAACTAAAAGATATGTCAGATATTGAATTTGAAGAAAATTTAGAAAAACTAAAAAAGTCTGGAGATATTTTTCAGCCAAAAAAAGGTTTTGTGCAGGATGTTCAGTCAAGATAGATATTTTGAATTAAAAGTTTGTTTTGTATTTTTATTTAGAATATGAAATAAGGTTCGTTGTATGTTATGTTCAAAGGCTAAGGCCCAAATTCGAATCTGGTCTAACGAAAAAAGAAGATGAAGCCACCCCAGAAGAAGAAAGTTCTAACAAACACTAATGCAAAATATCCTTTTTGGCCATCCCCCGACCACCCACCTCAGGTTTGTTGAAGGTTTTTGGTAATTATACCCTATATATCACATATTCCATATATATTATATATATTAATAATATTAGAAATTAATATTAGACACGCACGCACGCACCAGGATAAAAAAACAAAAGGCAAAGTTTTATAAACCATTAATATATAATTATATGATTATGGAAGCAACAATTAAAAGTAGAAGTGGAGCAATAATCTCAATAAAGGGATCTTCTGAAGAAGTAGATGAAATTTTAGAATTTTGGCAGAGAAGAGAGGGAATGTCACATTACAATCCTGGTCGTTATTGGAATTCTGTAAGTGGAGCCCATGTTGTTCATGCATATGAGGATCCACATAGAAGAAGAATTTCTGGAAGCCCTAAGGCAATGGTGGTTTCACTAATTGAAGAAGATTTTTTTAACAAATATCGTACCCTGGGAGAGACTAGGGAAGAATTAATGAAAAAATATGGAAGATTTATTTTTAATGCATCGTTACATCCTACCTTGATGCTGTTAATTAAGCAAAGAAAATTAACAAGGAAAAAACAGGAAAATAATCTATGGGGTTATAAAATTAAAAACAAAGAGGAGTCAAAAAAAGAGAAAGATGGGAAAAATTAGAGAATTGAAAGTCAGAACGGTGCGTAAAATACTAAATAAATATGGTTTTAAATTAGTTGGACAAGGGAGGCATGCTAAATATCGTAATGAAGATGAAAGAATAACTGTGCCGGTTCCAGAAAGTCATGGAATAATTACCAGAGGAGTTATACAATCTTTAATAAGACAAACAGGAATACCAAGAGAAGAATTTTTTGGTTAAAGACAAATTCTTGTTATCATTGGAGCTACACAAGATTTTTCACATATTGTTTCTTTAGCATCTATTGAACTTTCAATAACTATTTCTGCAGCATCTTTAATGTTTTTAAGAGCTTCATCTAAAGATAATCCTTGAGATGCTACATCTATTTGAATACCTTGTGCAACAAAAAATATTTTATGACCAATTTTTTCTTGGGTAATAACTACATCCAATATATTCTTATCTCCATTAATTTTACATTTTTTCATCATTGTATTAATTTTTAAATAGTAACATTTATATGATTTTCTAAGATTCTTTACTATTTAAATTTTGCGAAATATAATTATTAATAGAATTACAATATAATAATAACATTTTTTTAAATTCCATAGTTCTCCTTTTTTTCACAATTAATATAATTTTTCTATATATTTAAACCTTACTAAAAATATTATTAATATTTTTTCTGTGAAAAAAACAAAACCCTCAACTCAATTCTATGGGATGACCAACGAACTCGCCAAAAGGATATTTTGCTATAATACTGCGAACTTTCTTCTTCCCCCCTAAACGACGACGACCAGATTCAAACTTCTCTAAACAGATGTTAAATAGACTCATAAATATCCTTTTATTCGCCCATATGCTCCCCAACACCTCTTAATCCAAGAACATGTCTAAATTATTTAAATGTATCGCCCTTCACCCAACCTGTGCAATCCAGTGACATATGTCACTAGTACCGAAAATTAGTTCGAGTGTAAAATCTAACTAATTTTATGAGAAAAGAAGAAATTAGAAAAATACTTTTTAAGCTAAAAATTAAAGGGCATTCATATAATCAATGTAGGAAAATACTTTTTGTAAAATATAAATTTGAAGTATCCAATAGAACTTTAAAACGATGGATGCACGAATTAGATACAAATAATAATTGGGATCTAAAAGATAAATCCAGAAAACCAAAAATAATTCATAAAAAAATAACCAAAGAAATCGAAGATAGGATTATTTCTATAAGAAATAAAACAGGTTTTGGAGCTGAAAAAATTGAGAATTTTGTAAATTTGAGTCATACAACAATAAATAAAATCCTAAAGAAACACAAACTTACAGAACTAACTAAACGAAAAAAGAAACGAATTAAATATATAAGATTTCAAAGAGATCATCCAAATTCTCTTTGGCAAATAGATCATAGTCAACACAAAATCAAAGATAAATGGGTCATCTCCGTCGTGGATGATTGTTCAAGAAAAAGTTTGGCCTTTGCTATAACCAATGAAGTTACAACAAACATAATTATCAATTTAATTGATAAATTAATCAAAATTTATGGGAAACCAAGGCAAATCTTAACAGATAATGGTTCAGCATATGGCTTGAAAAGTAAACATTCAAGATTCGATAGAAAACTAAAAATTAGAGGGATTCAACATATTAGGGGGACAGTTCATAGTCCTACAACTCAAGGAAAAGTTGAAAGATTATTTCAAACTTTTAAACGAGAATTCAAATTTTGTAATGGAGACGTTGAGTTATGGAGAATGAATTATAATCATTTTAGGCCACACATGAGCCTAGAGAATAAAACTCCAGATGAGATTTATAATGATTTTAAGTTATTGTTTTAGGGGGTGACATATGTCACTTGCTTCTACACGCCCTTCACCCAACCCCAACACTCAAACCCCAATCACCTTCTCCACTTCCCAACCCCAATCAAACCACAAACAACAATAACTAAAATCTCACCAATTAGAATATCAGACCTATTTATAAAATTATAATCTTTTACAAAAAAAAAAGGAACTGTTATAAAAAAATCTAAAATCAACATTACAATAACAAAAACAACTCCTAATAACAATCCATGAACAAAATCTCCTTTCATCTTAGGAACCCAAAAATAACCTAAACCACACAATAACACAAAAAGAATTAAAAAAATAAAATGAACTAAAAAATACAAATCACTTCCATAATTAATTCTAAAAACATATAACAAAGAACTTGCCTCAAAAAATATCAACAACCATAAAAATACTCCAAACATAAATGCTCTTAATAGCCTCATAAAAAACCAACTTTTATCAAGTATTTAAAGATTATTAAGCTCAAGAACATAAATCTAAACAAGGAACCATTTCTCTATTGTCTACACTATAATGCACAAAAGCAAGTTGTTCAACTCCTTCAACTCCTTCTCTAATTCTTTCTCCTAATAACCTTGCATTAAAAACATCTTCACTAGATAAATTTTTATGTAAAATCCCATCATAAAAACCATCTCCACTTTCAATTCCTAGCAAAGTAATCCAATCAGGAATAAAATCAAGACCTTGAGATAAAAGCAAGAAAAAATTAGAATCAGAAAAATCCATAGATTTAACATGATAAGTGAAAATACGATCCATATCTCTCCCCCTGTATACACTTCCTAAAATATATAAATCTCTATCTTCTTCTGGCCATATAATTTTAGGATCTGTTTGTTCAACAGTATATTTTCCATGCCCAAACTCAAAAATCCCTTCTAAAACAACATCTCTAAGGCTTGGCAAATTCAATTCTCCACTAGACTTTATATAATACGCCATCGCTCTTTTCTTAGAGATTAATAGTTTTTAAAGGTTGTTATAAACAACTCAACAACACAAATCTTTAAAAAATCCAAACCTAATTTTAATTCTATGCCAGAAACAAGAAAAAGAGAAACAGCATATAAAATAAGAATTGAAGACTTATTAAAAGCAAATCAAATTTTAGAACAAAGAGAAAATCTAAACCCCTTATTAAAACATGTAGAACTTGGAAACAAAAAAATTCAAAGAATAAATATAATCTCAAATGTAGTTGATAAATTTGAATCAGAAGGAGAATCAAGATTTGCTTCAGTAACCTTAGATGATGGTTCAGGACAAATTAGGGCAAGACTTTTTGGAGAGGATATTAATAAATTCAAAGACATAATTCAAGGAGACACTATTCTTCTTATAGGAGTCCTCAGAGCATTTAATCAAGAACTCTACATTCTTCCTGAAATACTAAGAAAAACAGACCCAAAATATCTTCTTATAAGAAAACTTGAAATTGAAAAATCAACACCAAAACCCTTAACTCCAAATCAAAAACAAGAAATAAAAGCATTTCGAGATGAAATTATTGATTTAATAAAAGCATCAGAATCAAATGAAGGAATTGACAAAGAAGAAATAATAAATAAATTAAAAAATGGAAAACCTAATATAATTAGCCAAGAAATCCAAAAATTACTTGAAGATGGTGTTATTTATGAACCAAAGCCTGGCAGGGTGAGATACCTCGGATAACTGATTTTGTTTTAAGTTAGGTACTTGGATTAATTTTAATATTTTATCTCAAAACCAGTTTTTTTAACTTCAGGTAATTTATAATCCTTATCTAATTCTCTACCTAAAATATCTTCTAACAATTTCTTAGCCTCTTTAACACTATCCTTAGAACCATTTAAACAAACTCCTGAAAGAATATCACTTAGATAATCTCCTCTATCTACTTCTTTTTTAAAAAGCCTTAATGTGCTCCCAAATAAATTAAATAAATTAAAAGTCCTTACAGGATCTCCCCCAATGTAATTTGTCTCAATAAATCCAAGAGACTCTCCACAAGCCCGTGCTTCAAAATGATTATCTATGCTAATTACCTCTTTCTCATAATCAGAAAGATGATACAAACTTGATTTAATATTATTATATTCATCTTCAGTTAAAGGATATAACACTTGATTCATAAAATAATATAAACCAGCCATTTTTAAATTTTTATTTAACACAACATAACCCTTATAAACACCTAGTTCTCTTAATTCTTATGACACAAGACTACAACAAACTCCTAGACCAAGCATACAAAGACATAAAACCTATTGAACATAATGAAAATAGATTTGAAATTCCAAGAATAGAAGGACATTTAGAAGGAACTAAAACAATTCTTACAAACCTCTCTCAAATAGCCTCATATTTAAGAAGAAACCAAGACCATGTTTTAAAATTTCTATTAAAAGAACTTGCAACATCTGGTTCTTTTAAACAAAACAGAGTAATCTTACAAAGAAAAATATCTTCTCAAAAAATAAATGAAAAAATTCAAGATTATTCTAAAGAATTTGTAATATGCAACCAATGCCAAAAACCAGATACAGAACTTACAAAAGAAAAAAGTTTTCCTTTTGTTCATTGCTTAGCTTGTGGAGCTAAACATAGTGTTAGGGCAAGGATTTAATCAAAAACAAAAAACTCAATTTTTCTATTTTATCCAAAAAAACAATTAAAATACCTTAATCTCCAATTATCTAAACATTTATAAAACAAAATTCCATAGTATAACCAGTTTTTATTAGCAAAATAAACATAAATGGAGGTTAAAATGACTGAAGGATATTGTGTAAAGTGCAAAAAGAAAGTAACAATGAAAGACCCAAAAGAGTCTAAGACAAAAAAAGGCACAAAAATAGCAAAAGGAAAATGCCCTAATTGCGGAACAACAGTTTGCAGAATGGGAGGTTTGTAATTTATTTTTATTTTTTAAATTTTTATATATTACATAATTTACTTATAATTATATGTGACATCCTCCGTCCCCTAAAGGTTGCCCACCTCCTCCCCACCCCGCAATCCTTCGCTTCGCTCAGGAGGACGGCGTCCTAATATTGAGTTGAATGATGTGTCTCCTGATTTTCTATGTATCTCATTGCTCTCTCAAAATCACTTCCACAACTTACACAAAAATATCCCTCACTCCAAAAATGCCCCCGAGGATATCTCTTTCTTAATGCAGGACACAACCTAAAAATAATAAAAGAAGACAAACCTTTTATTATCTGTATCAGTTTAGCAACAGACATTACCCTCGGACAATCCACAATCAAATGAACATGCTCTTTCAAAACTCTGAGTATTTTTATTTCTATCTTATGCCTATTGCAAGCTTCTTCAATCGCAACCTTGCACTCAACTTTCAATAAATTCTTTTTCATCATTTCATATCTGTATTTTGTTGTTATCTGTACAGATTGCAAGTTGTTGCCTACTGAATTCCCATAATGTTTGTATTGATTCATCTCAATTTTTATAGAGCCACTGCTAAGTGTTGTTTGAAATTCCATTTTACCTCCGAAAGATTTATTTAGTAGAGTTAGTTCTAACTATCATTGTTATTTTCTTAGAGAGTTACATCTAACTCTCTTTTTTATAATAATCCTAGAAATAAATACGTTACGCAATTCATCCTCCCCTTGAAAGGGGCGGATTTCTTGCTAAAGATTTAAAATAAGCATAATTCTTATAAAGACAATTTAATTAACAATACCAAACGAGATTTAAATCTCACCTTATCAATAAAGAAAATTTTGAAAGTAAAATACTCACCAAAATTTTAAAATATAATATGCAACTAAAAATCCATGACTCATACAGAAGAATAATAGCTCTTTGTGATACAAACTTAATTGGAAAAACATTTACAGAAGGCATAAAACAAATAACAATTAATCCAAACTTTTTCAAAGACAAAGAAGTCTCAAAACAAGAAGCCATTGAAATTCTTCAAAAAGCAGACCAAGAAGATGCTACATTTAATATTGTTGGAAAAGAAGCTATTCAAACAGCTTTAGAAGCAAAAATCATAAAAGAACATGGAATTATTAAAATTGATGATATTCCTCTTGCTTTAGGGTTGATGTGAGATTAAATCTAGTTTATAAAAATTTTCAAATCACACAAAAACCCTTGAAAATTTTTCAAAACCCTTTTAAACTCTCTTTATCTTCCTATCCTAACAAAATGCCACAATTTAAAGATAAATCAAAAAAAAATAAAGGATTTCAACCAACAACAACTGAGGGCCCAATTAGAGTTAGAACTCCAAGAAATAATGAGGTAATTGGGATTATTGACCAAAGAGTTGGAGCAAACAGAATGGTTGTAAAATGTTTAGATGATAAAGAAAGAAACTGCAGAATTCCTGGTTCTTTAAGAAGAAGATTATGGATTAGACCAGGAGACACTGTCATTGTAAAACCTTGGGAATTTAATGCAAACACAAGAGGAGATGTTTTATTTAAATATACTCCAGCAGCAATTGACTGGCTTAAAAGAAAAGGATTTCTCAAAGAAATTTCCTCTGAATTTTAAAATGACAGATGATGAACCCCCTGATTCTAGAATCGAAGTTTTTGTTAGTGATAATGGAGAACCTAATTATGTTAGGATAGGTAAAAAACAATTAACTCCTGCAAAAATATTTTATGAAATAATGCTTTATGAAAGAGGAAAAAGTCAAATATTTCAACAACAATATGAATCATATAAAAGCTCACTAGAACAAATAACAATTCAAAGACAAATGACAGGCCCTCCACTCTTTTGTTTTATCCCATCATCACACTTAACTAGACCAAGAAAACATTTAAAACATCCACCTTCTTAATCTTAAAATGCAAGAAACATATATTGAAAGCCTGGCAAAAGTTATAAGAAATAAACTAAAACTAGAAAAACAACTAAACATAAAAATAACAAACAAAGGAAAAAACATATTCATAAATGGAAAACCTGAAAATGAATTCACAGCAATAGAAATTTTAAAAGCAATTAATATGGGTTTTTCAACTGACTGTGCATTACAATTAAAACAAGAAAATATAATCCTCCAAATAGTAAATATCAAAGACATAACAAAAAGAAATGACTTAGAAAGAGTTAGAGCAAGAATAATAGGAACCCATGGAAAAACCCTTAAAACTTTAGAAAACTTAACTCAATGCAGTCTTTCCCTCCACGACAATCAAATAGGGATTATAGGTGACGCAGAAGAAATTAAGGATGTTATACAATCAGTAATCTCTTTAATCCAAGGTTCAAAACAAAACAATGTTTATGCAAGACTTGAAAGACAAAGAAAAAAGAAAAGGTTGGAAAATAAGAATATTTTTCAAAATCAATAAAGGGCTACATCCCAAATAAAACCTCAATAGAAAGTTAGCTAATTTTTTCAAAATTA
>CAYRKK010000030.1:0-12335 GCA_964424875.1 Candidatus Woesearchaeota archaeon | reverse complement strand
AAGTTAATTATTTTAAAAAATCATATGAAAAAGGACTTATTCAAAGTTCTCTTAAGGATTAAGACTCTCCATAAAGTTCTACTTTTTCTACTATCATTGAAGGAGAATTTGATGAGAAAGCTTTTTTATAAGAACTCAAAACATCAGATGAAGTTTTTGGTTCATACACTGGAAAGGATAATAATTCTCTGAATACCTTAGTGAAATCTTGTGTGTGAGTTATTCCAGGATATATTGGTTTTTTTGCTCCAACTACTGCCCTGATAATAACAGGGAATTGATATTGCCCTTTTGACAATCTTTTAATTTTATCTAAATGGTTTATTATAGCATCCATAGCACATAAAATAAAATCTTGTCGTTCAAAAAATAGAATCGGTTTATAACCTTCTAAAGACATTCCCATTGCTAAACCAGTCATTAAATTTTCTGCCAAAGGAGTTTCTAATCTTTTATCTTCAGGCACATCTTTCAAAGTTCCACTAGCAGAACCATATTTAATATTATACCCTACAAAAATAGTTCTTGGGTCTTGAGCCAAAGTTTCCATGGTTTGTTTCAAAGCATCTTTGTATATTATTTTTTGAGTTAAATTTATTAAATCATTATTTTCAATGGATTCTAAATCTTTTGTAGCCTCTTGTTCTATCTTAGCAGGCTTGAAGTTTTTTATCTGTTTTCCAGTTCCAGCATGTGGATATGTTGGAGTATAAATATATCTTCTTACACATTCTGGCCAGTTTATTTTTCCTTTCCCATATCTTTCTTTTTTTGGAGTATTAACAGACCTGTCATTATCTTCAATAACAAATATGCATGGAAGATCCCATCCATCAACATATCTAACTGCCTCACAAAAATTCCCTTCGTCTTCTGCACCATCACCAACAAAACACCAAACTTTGTTTTTATTTCCTTTTCTCTTTAACGCCCATGCAACTCCTGCAGCTATGGAAGGAGTTCCAGCAACAATAGAAGAACTTAAGAAATTTAATTTTTTATCAAAAACAAACATGCTATTTCCTTCTAGAATCTTTTTCTCCAATTCTTCTTCAGAACCTCCTGCTAAAAGATAATGGTAATGAGAACGATGAGTTGAAAAGATATAATCTCCTTCTTCAATTTCTTTAAATATTTCAATGAGCTGATCTTCATTACCTCCAGAAAGATGAATTAAATAGGGAATCTTACCTTGGTCAAAAAAATCTCCAATTCTTTTTTCAAAGTCTATTAATTTTTCTTTTATTTTTTCATCTGTCTCTTGCATTTTGAATATAAAAAAATATCTTTTTAAAGATTGTTATAAAAAATTTCCATTTTAATTCACAATAAAAATCAACCCCATTATTATTAAACTAATTCCACCCCATTTATAAATATTTATTTCTTCATTTAGAAATTTTTTTCCGATAAATAAAGACCAAACATAAGATAAGGAGGAAATTGGATAGAGTACATTTAGCTCTCCGTTTCTTAATGCTATAATAGAGAGTAATGCAGCAATGCCAAAAAAGAAAAATCCTATATATAATTGAAAATTTTTAATTAATAAAGATATTTTAAAACTTATTTTTCCTGATGCTATTTTAAAAAAATATCCTCCTGTTGCTCCTATTACTGATGCTATTACAACTAAGATTATTGAAAAAGTGCTTGTTGTCATTTTCTTGCTCCTATTCCTATTAAAGAAACTCCGATGAATACTAAAACAGAGCCAATTATTTTAAATGAAGTTATTGTTTCAGTTACTATAAAAAAAGGAGAAACTAAAATAACCCAAACATAACTTGTTGCTAAAAATGGAGATAGAACTGAGATTTCTCCTTCCCTAAATGCAAGAGTCATTAAGATTATTGCAATCATATAAAGGAAAAACCATTCGAGTAAGTAAAAGTTTAAAAAAAAGGGCAAACTCATTGCATACTTTAAGAATAATTGTCCTGTTCCTGCACAGAAAGAGGTGAATAAAATTAAAAGAATAGCTCTTTTTGTTGTTTTCATTTTCTTGCAATCACCATCATTTCATCAAACGGATTTACATTAAAATAGATATTTTCTAACATAAACTTAGGGATAATTTTATTTAAAAACTTAGAAACTGCTCTTGAATAGGTTTCTAATTTCCAGATAATAACCCTTAAACTCCTTTTTCTTTTAGCAGATTTAATCTTAAGAACCTTAAACCCTGTCTCATTCAATATCCTTATTATATTTTTTTTAGTAAAATAGTGCAAATGTTCATTGGGTTTTAAATGCAGCCACTTAGCTCTGGTTAATTTTGCTATTAAAGAACCAATGTCCGGGGTTGTTATAAATAATATGCCTCCTTCATTTAAATAAAAGTTTGCCTTTGATAAAGCCTGTTTTGGATTTTCAGTATGCTCAATAAAATCATTCATAACGATTACATCAAATTTTTTATTAGAAACAAAATCTTCAAAGCTTGAACATACTGTATCAAAATTCTTTTTTCTACATTCTCTAATTGAAGACTTATTTAAGTCTATGCCAATAGCTTTCCAGCCCTTCTTTTCTGCAATCTCCAGTAAACTCCCTGTTGCACAACCAATGTCTAATAGACCTATGTCATTATTAATATGCAAATATTCTTCTATAAATTTCAATCTAGATTTAAAGGTTTGAATATCTTCTTTTCTAGTCCTAATATGATCCTTGCTCGAAGAAATCTCGTCGCTGTTATACATCTTAAATAAAGTACTAAATCTTAATCTCGGGTTAACATAAACATGTCCACATTCATTACATCTAACAATATTAAATCCATTTTTTTTCAGAATAATTTTATGATTACCTGAATTGCAAATGCAGTTTACCTGTTTTAATTCCATCCTTTAATAATATCTATAAATATCTAGAGATTTCCTTATAAACCCCTCCAACTTTAATTGCCTTCAAACATTTATTATCCTTACAAGGGGAGTTTCTATGATTAAAAGCAGTTCCACAAGGGCTACATGAAAATTTTTTATAAAAGATTGTTGTATTCTTACCAAGAGGTCCATAAATAATATGTCCTGGACCAAAAAAGGCAAACACTTTTATAGGAGTCAGAGATGCGAAGTGAACTGGTCCACTATCATTTGTAATAAGAATATCTGAAATATTATATAAATCTATCAGCTCATTAAAACCAGTGCTTCCAACAAGACTAATTATTCTCTCATCTTTAATCTCATCTATAATTTTATCTTTCCAGTTTTTGGTATCACCACCCCCAGTTATAATAATAAAGACATTTTTATTCTTTAATAATTCTCGGATAAGCATTATATAATAATCAATGGGCCACGATCTAATCGGGATAATGTCTCCAGCATAAGGGTTTACAATAATCAACCTGTTGTTTGGATTTATTTCAGGATTAAGTTTTTTTAATTTATCCCATATATTTTTTCTTGCCTCTTCTGTTATTTTAATTTCTGGCAAAATAACATCCTCTTCTGGAATTTCCATTTTAAGAAGAGGAACTTCCATTTTAGAAGTAATTGAGTAAACAAGGGATAGAAAATTAAGAGTCATATGTTGATAGATATTATAATAAACCTTATGAGTCAATAAATTTCCCCTATAAAGTCCTTCCTGATAATAATTATAGAAGCCAACTGTGTTAGTTGCTCCACTTAAATAGCTGATTATCATTGAAAAACGAGAAAAAAGTTCAAAATCAAAACTAACACCTATTCTTTCTCTTCGGAGTTTTAATAAAACTTTTAGAGTATCGTATGCAAATATAAGAAAGGAATCATCCCTTATTGTTAATATGTTCTCTTTGCTTATTATATTAAGAGTTTCTATACAATATCTGTTCTTTTTAAAAGCTAAAAAAAAGAGTTTTGCATTTGGATAGAGTTCTTTCATCTTTCTAATGGAAGAGTATGCTAAAACAGTACTACCCATTTCTGTAAGTTGAATAAATAAAACATTTTTAATTTCTCCACTTTTAGGAGATTTAAATATTTTTAAAATTTTATCTATAATTGTTAAAAAAAAACAAATTAATATTCCAAAATAATAATCAATATTCCTCATAGTGTTTATTTTCATTTTAGTAGGAAAAGAGTTGGTTTTATAAACATTATTAAACCAAACTACATAGATGATTTTATAAACATGCTAATTGTCGACGATAAATTTAATTTTTTTATTAAACTAATTAAAATTTCTTTTTTTTTTGAGAGAAAGATTTATAAATAGAAAAATATTATAAACATTATTAAAAAAGAGTGGTGAAAATGAATAACAAAAAAGAATCTGCGATTGGCATTATTATTATCTTTTTTTATTAATTAGTTTTGGATTTATTTTTGCATTTGCAAATCCTACAATACTTACACCAGATGGTGGAAATTATTCAGGAACTATGAATTTTTCATGCAATGTTACTGAAGAAGGAGTTATAGGAAATGCATCATTGAGTTATAATGTTTCTGTTTACTACAATATGACTGGGGACGAGATTAACTTCTTAACAGGGGATTTATTATATGTTCAATCATATGCAAACCAGTCTATTCCTAATAATGGGTCTATTTTTGAGAATGTTACTGTGGATATATCTACCTTAACAGATGCAAGAGGTTATAATTTTACTTGTTATTTTGATAATGGTTCAAACCAACTAACAAATTCAGTTAACATAACCATTGACAACACTCCTCCAAATGTCTCTGCTTTTGTAGTTACAACTGCTGCTGCTGATTATTCTAATGCAACAGATAATTGGAATTATACTAATAATGCTGATGCAAACCTTTTAGCTATAAATGTGAGTGTTAGTGATGCAACAGTTGGAATGAGTAGGGGTTTTGTTGATTTTAACTTTTCTTTTTCTAATGGGACTCAAAGAAACATCACACGGGCCACTAACTATAGTGCCGGAGGTTATTTTAATTATACTATAAATATAAGTGATTTTCCAGATGGAACCTATTATATTTATGCTCAAGCAAATGATTCTTTAGGTAATCTTAATAGAACAGAATATATCACTGTTAAGTTTGATAAAACTGCTCCGGTGGTTACATTTAATACTGGAGCTCTTGGAAACTTTTCAGGAACTGTTGTTTTAAATATTAGTTCTGATGATGCAACAATTGGAACTGGAGATGCATATTTTAATATTACTAACTCTACTTATGGGCAACATAATTTTACAAAAGGTTCGTCTATTGATGGAACTAATTGGAATATAAGCCTAAATACTGTTTTATTTCCTGACGGAAATTATACTTTAATTGCTTATACAAATGATACGCAGGTTGGAAATCAAAACAATTCAGAATCTATAAATTTTACAATTGATAATACTGCTCCAAATACTCCTTCATTTTCATGTACTCCTTCTCAGGTTTATACAGGGCAAGGAGTAACATGTGTATGTTCTGGAACAGATGGAGCTACAGGGGTTAATGAAACTGTTTTTACTGCTAGTCCTTCTACAAGCAATACTGGAACTTTTGTAGAAACTTGTACAATTTTTGATAGAGCAGGAAATTCTAAAAGTACAACTACTTCTTATGTGGTTGAGCAAACTCCTTCTGGAGGTAGTGGAGGTGGAGGAGGAACAACTACTCAGTTTTATACAAAAACAATTTCAAGATTAGAACAAGAATTTAGTGAAATAAAAACTGTTGGTCAAGAATTAAGAGAAAAACAAAGAGTGAGGGTTAAAATCAATGATGAAACCCATTATGTGGGTGTTAAAAAGGTAATAACTACCTCTGCAACAATTGAAATTGCAAGTGACCCTGTTCAGATAATCTTAGATATTGGAGAAGATGCAAAAGTAGATATTAATGAGAATAATTTTTATGATATTTATGTAAAATTAAATTCCATTACAAATGGATATGCAGATTTAACTATTAATTATCTACATGAAGAAATTCCAGAACCTGAAGAAGGTGAAGATGCTTCTTCTGTTGATACTAGTGGAGAGATAGTTGAACCTGAAATAGAAGAAGAAGAAACATCAAATTTAATTTGGTGGATTGTTGGGATAGTAATTGTTATTTTGATTATTGTTATTGTATTTATTGTTTTGAAAAAAAGAAATGGATAGAGAAATACTTTCTTGGAGAGATTTAGTTTTTATTAAATAATTATTGGTATCTTCTGACGATATCTCCAGTAATCAAAATTTTTAATGAGCATTATTTTCTTTTTATTAATTAGTTTAGGATTTGATTGTTGAATAAAATAAAGGAACTAATACACATTGTGTGGCTAATAATTGTGTATAGAGAATTTTGAAAAATTTCAAAAATCAAAATTCTCTAAGAAGAACTTTTCCCAAATTTCCTTCGGAAATCGCACTTATGCAAAGTTCTCTATGGATAAATCAATCACAAAATGAATTTTATTGATTATTGTAGGATTGAACTAATAAATCTATTGTGAAAATATAATTTTAATAGTATAAAATTGTACCTGAAATCATTAATATGTTCATAGAGTATCTAAATAGAAGTCAGGAGGGCTACTATAGGGTGTATGAAGATTATCCTTAGGGTGGAGAGTTGAAGAGATAAGTATATCGGGAGGATGTTGTAATAGGATGGTGATAGAAGACAGTGCACAAGTTCTGGAAAATACTTAATCAAGCAACTGGGTTGCAAATGACTATCAAAATTACTAGTGCTAGATTAGTAAATTATAAGTTTATAGTTATAATCAATTGGTCTGCATCAACAATAGGCCTTAATCTTTCTCTACCTTGTTTATGAGATGAGGTAAGTTCAACAATACCAAATTTTTCCAGCAATTTAATGTCATGCCTAACTGCTTTAAAATCTCTGCTTAGTAATTTAGCTAATTCATATAATGATGAAGGTTCTTTAGTTTTAATTATGTGCAGCATACGGGCTCGTTCATTACTCAATAAATGCCTTAAATTTGAGATATCTGATTCTTGCTTTTTTGCAGATTTAAATCTATTAAAAATTGTTGAAAAAGCACCTTGTTTTTCAGTTATTGTTATTGTTCTTGTTTTAATATTTTTTGCCATAACTTTACCTCTAAATAACTAAGAATTAATAGTATATAAATTTTTCCATATATGCAAAATATATATTTCATAGATATAAGTTATTTTTTACCATATATGTTTAAAAATATGTACTATTCAAAAAATTGAGAGGGTTTTAGAATCTTAAATAATTTTTTAAAACTAGTATTAATTTAAAAATAGTAACGAAGTATTTATAAATTAAAATCAAATTAAAGGTATTTTTTTGTTGTTTTTTTAATTTATATTCGAAAGGTTTTTAAATGAAAATTTATAATTATAGATATCACTAATCAAAGATTAGTGAACTGGCCAGATAAAACAGAAATCTAATAGGGATTACAGAAAGTGGTGTCCAAAATAACATACCCTATATGTTATTAAAAAAAGAGACATAATAATTATGATTAATAAAAGGAGGTTAAAAAATATGTTTAATTTTAAAAAAATAGCAAGTGTTCTAGCTAGTGCAATTATGCTATCGAGTACTATGGGCTTTGCAATGGCTGCAAGTTATCCTTCTCCTTTTATAGAAAGTGGATTGGCTGATGCTGCTGTTGTTTATGGTTCTAATGCAGCTATAAGTGATGTTACTGCTGCTATTAATGTTCAGCAAAAACTTGGGAAATTAGCTACAAGTGGAAGTGCAACTACTGGTGCTTCGGTAACAGGAGAAGCTGCTGCCTTATTTAGTGGAGGTACAAAATTCTATGTTAATGACACTTTGAATACTGTAAAAACAGTAATAACAAAATCTGATTTGCCTACTGTTTTAGCTGATGGAAGTTTTTCAGGTAATGTGGATGCAACTATTATTCAAACAATTGATATTGGTTCAAATCCTAGAATAACTTTTGCAAAGCAACCAACAAGTTCAGATGACCCTTTGTATGCATTAACAACAAGTACAACGCAGAAAAATTATATTTTTAATTTAACTGCTACTTTTAATAAAGCTGTGAATTTAAGTCATGCTGATTCAGAAGGCGAATCAATTGAATTATTTGGACAGACATTTACTATTGCAGCTGCTACTGATGAAGATACGTTGGTTCTTTTAAAAAGTGCAGAAAAATTAAGTTTAACTAGTCCAGATAATCCTACTGCAGATGTTTTTATTGATGGTGAGACTTATACTATTGAGTTAATTTCAGCTTCAGATACTGCTGCTACAGTTGCTGTAACAGATAGTTCTGGAACTACTGAAAGTAAGGAAATTAATGAAGCTGCTTCAAAAAAAGTTAATGGCATTGAAATTGCAGTGACTACTGCAGATGAAACAAATATTAAATTATCTGCAAGTATTGTTGCGGGTTCTGATAAGTTTACTTTAGAAGATGGAAGTTCTGTTACACGAGGTTCTGATAATACGGTTGTTGATGGAACTCTAATTGATATAGTAGGAAATCCAACTGCTGCAACTGAAATAACTATTAGTTATTATGCTTCTGAATCTGATAAAGATGCTATAAAACCTGGAGAAGCATATGTGGATTCTGTATTTGAAACTGTGAAATTTGATTTTTCTGGATTTAATATCCCTTCTGCTGTTGGTGATGAAACTTCATCAAGAGAGACAATTAGTATTACACCAAATGGTGATGCTAAGATGGATGTAACATTTACAGACCATAGAGGATATGAAAAAACAATTACATGGGCTAAGAATGATTCGTTGACAAAACTGGAATTAATGAGAAATGATGACTTTAATAATATTTCAGTACGTGAAATGGAGAATTTATCTAGAAATGACTATGTTGTTGTTGGTAATGAAGATGAAGGTTATTTGTTAAGACTTTCAAGTGTAAAGAATCAGTCTTCTGGTTATTCAAGTGATGCTTGTAAGTTTACAGATGTCTTTTCAGGAGATGTTTATGAAACTACTTGGACTAAAGATGGTTCTGGTACTTTATCTGTGGGTGGAAAATCTTTCACAGTTGCAATGACTGGACTTCATACTGATGCTGCAGAGGATTATACAGTCAACCTTGATTATCCTGATAGTTCAGATGATATGGTAATTTACCCAACAATACAGACTTCAAAGGGTGCAAAGGTTATGTTTTATGAAGCTTTGCTTGATTTTGATTTAAGAGAATGGGATGGACATAATAACCTATCAGGCAATGATATTAAAATTCCTGATGGAAGTGGATACACAGATATTAGAGCAACTCAATCTCCAGATTCAGGAGATATGTATTGGAATTTTACTGCAACAGGAGACACATTACGAGAGGTTAATACAACTGCTCCAGTGTTAGTTTCTTCAGGAACCCTAGCAATAGGCGATTTAAGATTCAATGTTACATCTTCTGGAGCTAACAGTACAATTGATCTTTACTTATTAGAAGCAGATGGTGCTGGCAATATAATTGAACCTGCATTAGTTATCTTTGAAGAAGAAGATGATAATAATCAATATGAGGCAATTATTGTTGAGATTGAAGAAGGTTCAACAGGTGATGATGGAATTGGAGTTGACACAGTAGAAGATACTTGGTCTTTTGCAGATACTGGATGGAAGTCCACAAGGGCAAGCGATAGCAAGATGGAAGACAGAGGAGATTTATATGGTACTTTAATGACTATTGATTCTTCTGATTCTGATCAATCAAGCGCTACAATTAGTTATCCTGATGAGCAAATTTATGCACAAGTATATATGGC
The DNA here is from genome assembly GCA_964424875.1 of Candidatus Woesearchaeota archaeon. Taxonomy (GTDB): domain Archaea; phylum Nanobdellota; class Nanobdellia; order Pacearchaeales; family GW2011-AR1; genus ARS1285. The sequence continues at coordinate 2,635 of CAYRKK010000030.1, read as the reverse complement.
TGAAGAAGCTGCTACAATCACTCCTGGATTAGTAAGTGGAGGAGGTGGAGGGCAGGTTATGATTGCAAAAGACTCTGAAGTTAGCAATGTTGCAAGCAAAAATTTGTTTGTTGTTGGTGGAAGCTGTATTAATACTGTTGCTGCTAAAATCTTAGGAAGCGAGGTTCCATTATGTACATCTAAGTTTACTACTGCAACTGATGTTGGAGTTGGTCAATACCTAATAAAGGTAGTTACTTCTCCTTATAGTGATAATAAAGTTGCTATGTTAGTTGCTGGTTATGAAGCTGCAGATACTACAAATGCTGTAACAAAAGCTATTGAAGGAGTAACAAGTGATGTAGGATTTAGTCAAGTATATCCAATTACTACAACTACTGCTTAAGAATAATTTTATTTTTTTCTTTTTCTTTTTTTTCTTTTTTTATTTTATTGAGTGAGTAGTTGGGGCTTTGTGGGAGAATATTTTATTACTAATCAAATAAGGATAATAATTAAGAGAATTAATTTTAAGTGGAAAAATAATGCCAAATTTGAAAATAAAAAATCCTATTGTTCGCTTTGAGCTCACTTCGCAGCAAGCTGCGAGGTATTTTTTAAACACCAATTGGGATATTCCCCCCTCGGAGCAAGCTCCGGAGTATTAGACCCAATTGGAGCAATAAATTTTTATGTTTTACACACCTGTAAGTTCTCTTAATTCTTGTATTTCTTTTTCTGATAAATCTGATTGATTAAGAAATTTAGCCATACAATTCATTTTTTCAAGAATTTCTTCATTTCTACTTATGCAGTCAGTTATATCCTCTCCAGATTTGCATTTGCCAGATATAACTCCTGAAGTTTCAGTTTTTGTTTTATTATATATTTCTAAGAATTCTTTTGGATTTTCATACCTCATTTTTTCAAGATTTCCATTACATATAGAAGAGAGAATAGAATCATTTTTATTACCCTTGTTTAATAAATAAACTGCAAAAACTATAATTAAAATTATTGCAATAATAAATAAATATCTTTTTTTCATTTTGAAATAAGTTTCTAAAAGGTTAAAAACATTTCGCTTTTTATGTGCAAGGAACAGGTTTACATCTTATAGATACTCCTGTTTTTTTGAATAAAAGCATTTAAATATTAAATTTTATAAATATAAATATGCAAAGAAGATTAACTAAAGAACAAGGAGAGAGAAGAGTTCGTAGAAATCAATTTATTATTGGAATTCTTTTAATAGGTTTAATGATTTTTAGTACCTTGGGTTATGCTTTAACAGGAGATGATGAAAAAACAGAAGAGAAAGAGTATGGGGGAATAAAATTTATTCAAGATAGTTCAGGTTATTGGATATTTAATATTCAAAATTATGAATTTATGACTAAATATAATCCTCAAGAAGTTGAAGATATTAATTTTTTAAATACAATTACTCTTCAGGATTATATGAATAAGCCTCTTTATTTTGTTGGAGAGTTTCAAGAACCTATTTATGAGTTATCAAGAAACTTTAATAATTTTGTTTTGAGATTTAATAATGCTTGTTTAGATGAAAATTGTTCTATGGCATATCCTGTTAAAAACTGCTCTGAAGACAATGTTATAATAATCCAAGAAATTGATTATGAAAAAGATAGAGAAAACATTTTAATTGATGAGAATTGTGTATTTATAAAAGCGAATGAGGTTAATCAAACAAAGTATGCAGATGCTTATTTATTTAAATTATTAGGTATTAAGTAATTTAAAGAATATAATCTATTTTATAAAAATTTAAAAAGGACTTTGTTATTTATTATTAATGGAAGAATGGAAAAAAAGGGATAGAATTGAAGAAGATAAAGATATTATTGAAAAAAAGAATCAAATGTCTGAGGAGGAAGTAAGAACTGAACCTGTGAGCAAGGAAGTTCTTGAAAAAGATGTTGTTGAAGATAAAAAATCAACCTCTGAAAACAATGAAAAATTAGAAGAGCATAAAAATCAATCTTCTGGAGATTTGAATATAGAAAAAAAAGAAATTGAAAAAAAACAAAATTCACAGATAAAATGGGCTATTTTTTTAATGATTGCTGCCCTCTTAATTATTTTAGTTGTTCCTTTTATTATGAAAAATTATGTTGATAAATTTGATTATAAAGGATTAGATTTTCAAAAAACAAAAATGGGTGATTTAATTTTTTATTCTGTAAAATTTCCAGTTATTAGTGGAACTGGAGAAGTTATTGGAGATTATGCAGTTAATTTTAGAAATGATCCAAGAGATTTAGAGTATATTGATGTTAATATTACAAATGGAACTGTTAAATTTGTAAGAAATTTTGGGAAATATGGAGATGTTTATATTTCAATAGATGATAAAATAATTGATTGTGATGATGCTATTATTGCTATGGCTTCTCTTTCAGGTTTTTTAGGAGATTCTGGATTAAAAATTAAATCTGCTGTTTTAAATAAGACATATGCTAAAGAAAATAATGAAACTTTTATTAATTGTTGGGATTCTGATGTTAATACTGTAATAAAAGTTATGCCTGGAAATGAAACAAGAATAAGAGAAGCTAAAGAGAATTGTTATGAAATAATTTATAAAGATTGTGAGATTCTTCAAGCATCAGAAAAGTTTATGATGGTTGTTTTA
>CAYRKK010000029.1:0-12397 GCA_964424875.1 Candidatus Woesearchaeota archaeon | reverse complement strand
TAATTTTGAAAAAATTAGCTAATTTCATATTAAAATTTTATTTGGGATGTAGCTTACTGCATAAAAACCTTTATAAATGGTCTAATTCTTGCAATGTTAAGTTAATTATTGAGAAATTGTCTCAATAGATTAGTTTTTGATAACAGCTGGTTTTTACTAGCAGGTTCAGAAGCTCTTTAGAGTTCTTTCTGAATAGTTATCAGGATATAGGTTATTAAAATACAATTAGGAAAATAGTTAAAAATGCCAAAACGCGGACATATAAGACATGGAAGCTTGCAATTTTATCCTCGTAAAAGAGCAAGAAGAATATTACCTAAAGTTAGTTGGAAAACTATTTCTAAATCTAGAAAAGATATAGGATTATTAGGATTTATTGGATATAAGGTTGGAATGAAATCTGCTTATGTTCTAGATAATGCTGCTGGTTCATTAACAAAAGGACAGAGAATTGTTATTCCTGTGACAATTATTGAATGTCCAACTATCAAGATTCTAAGTGTTAGATTTTATAAAAATAATAAAGTTGTTGGAGAGGTTTTAAATCAAAATATAGATAAAGAAGTTAAAAAAAAGGTGAAGCTTCCAAAAAATAAAACAGGTTTAGAATCTAAAAATTTTGAGGGAGCTAAGAAAAAAATAGAGGATTTTGCTAGTAAAAAAGATAAGTTTGATGATGTGAAGATTATTATTTATTCTCAAGTTAAAAAAACAGGTGTGAAAAAAACTCCAGATATTGTTGAAATAGGTTTGTCAGGAAGTATTGATGAGAAGATAAATTTTATTAAAGATAATTTAAATAAAGAAATTTCAATTAAAGATATTTTCAAAGATGATTTGGAAAAAGAAGTTGTTGATATTAGAGGAGTTACAAAAGGCAAGGGAACTCAAGGACCTTTGAAAAGGTTTGGATTAAAATTAAGATTTCATAAATCAGAAAAAGGTAGAAGGGGTCCTGGTTCTGGTGGGCCTTGGCATCCTGCAAGAGTTGAATACACTCAACCAATGGCTGGACAAATGGGATATTTTTCAAGAGTTATTTATAATAATAAAATTATTTTAATTAGTGATATTAAAGATAAAGATATTAATCCTAAATCAGGGTTTAAAAAATATGGAAAAGTTCGTGGAGATTATTTAATTGTTTTTGGAAGTATTCAAGGACCTTCAAAAAGACAGTTATTAGTAACAGCTCCATTAAGAGCAAGTAAAAAACAAATTAAAAAAAATTATGAGTTTTTGGAGTTGAGATGAAAATACAAATTTTAAACCAAGAAGGTAAGAAAGTTTCTGAAAAAGAAACAAAGTTATTTGAAGAACCAATTAGGAAAGATATTATTTTTAAAGTTGCTGAAGCTGAGAAAATATGGCAACCATTTTCTCCAAGATTTAGAGCAGGAATGGATAGGTCTGCTAGTGGAAATGTAACTCATAGAAGACATGTTTGGAAAACAGATAGAGGAAGAGGATTATCAAGAATTCCTAGAAAAATATTTTGGAGAAGAGGAACACAATTTTCATGGGAAGGAGCAATTATCCCTTCTGTTAAAGGTGGAAGAAGAGCACATCCTCCAAAAGGAAAAGTTAATTTAAAAAAAATAAATAAAAAAGAATTACAAAAAGCTTTGTTAAGTGCTTTGACATATGTTAGTTCTGCTGATGAAGTAAAGAAAAAGTATAGTTCATTAAAAAATAAGAAGATTGATGTTAATCTTCCTTTGGTAATTGATGATAAAATATTTGAATTAAATACAAGGGATTTTTTTGCTTTTCTTAAAAAGATTCTTAATGATTTATATGAAATTGCTGTTCAAAAGAAAAGTATAAGGGCTGGAATTGGTAAAATGAGGGGAAGAAAATATAAAAAAAATGCTGGGCTGTTATTTGTTGTTGGAAAAGATGAGGATTTTAAAATAAAAGGCATTGACATTGTTAAGACAGATGGATTAATTGTAAGTGATTTAGCTTCAAATAATGCAAGATTAACTTTGTTTAGTGAGAAGGCTATTGAAGAATTAGAAAAAGTTTTAATTAAAGAGAAGGGTGATAGAGATAAAAAAGTTAAAAAACCTAAGGAGAATAAAAAATGAAACCTTTAACAACTGAAAAAGCTGTAAGATTAATTGAATTAAATAATACTTTAGTGTTTGAAATAGATAGAAGAAAAACAAAAACAGAAATTAAAAAACAAATTGAAGATGATTTTAAAGTTAAAATTGAAAAGATAAATAGTTTAATTAGAAAGAATAAGAAATATGTTTATGTTAAATTAAATGAAAAAACTCCTGCAATTGATGTTGCTACGAAGTTGGGGATGATTTAAAATGGAAGAATTAAAAACAGACGAAGGAAAAATTTATTATGTGCCAAAAACTCATGAAGAATATGAAGTATTAATTGGAAAATACATAGGAGTTAGATTCGTTGAAACACAGAAACTCGAGAAATTAGCTAAAATTCCTGAAGGAGCTAAACTTCTTGAATTAAACCATCCCCTTAGACTAATAGTTTTTTCAGGAGAATTTAGAACTTTTTCTAACCAAGTTGAGTATGAGTTTTTAAGAAGGTCTAAACCTAATACAAGAATGGAAATATTAAGAGTGCCTGAAAACAGAATATATCTTCATGAGGATTCTATAATAATTAGTAAATCTAGGGCTTTCATACTCTCTCCAGTATCCATTTTTTCAGACATGGATAATCTTTTAGGTCCTTCTTGGTGGACATCTAAACCCCCTTCATTAGTAAGAAATGATAATTATAGGGAAAGAGTAAGATTACTAGAAGAAGCCGAAAGTGAGGGGGTGGTTTGATTATTTTTCAAAAAAATTAGAAAATTTCATAAAATGGGAAAACGAATAACACAACAAGCTAGAGGAAAAGGAAGCATGACTTTTAGAGTTAGAAGAAAAGCATATAAACATAAAATTAATTATCCTAGTTTGAATTATAAAGGTGTTGGAAAAATTATTAAATTAATTAATTCAGCAGGACATAGTGCTCCTTTAGCTAAAATTGAGATTAAAAATAATAAGAAAAAAGAAATTTTTATTATACCTGCTGCAGACGGAGTTTATGAAGGCAAGGAAATTTATATTGGAAAAAGGCCTGAAAATAAAGCTCCTGAAAATGGAGATATTTTAAAATTAAAAGATCTTATTCAGAGAACAAAAGTATTTAATCTTGAGTCTTCACCTGGAAAAGGAGGGAAAATTTTAAGAAGTGGAGGAAGTTCAGGGATTATAATGAATAGAGATGAAAAAGGTGTAGAGATTATTATTAAAAGAAGAAAATTAAAAATGAATGAAGGTTGCAGAGCTGTTGTTGGAGTTGCTGGTGGTGAAGGAAGGAAAATTAAACCTTTTGTTAAGGCTGGGAATAAACATCATTTAATGAAATCAAAAGGCCGTAAGTGGCATAGAACTTCTGCTGTTAAAGTAAATGCAATTGACCATCCATTTGGTAGTGGAAGAGGAAAAAGAATAAAAAGCAAGATTGCTAAGAGAAATTCACCTCCTGGATTAAAAGTTGGTCATATTAGACCTAGAAGAACTGGGAAGAGGAAATAAAATGAGAAATGGAGATAAAGTCGAAGCTATTGTAATGGGTGGAACTGATGAAGTTTTAAAAGTGGAAGGAGTTTTACAAATAGCAAATGATGGAGAAAAAAAAGTTAAAATTACTAGTTTTCAACAAAGTATCTGCGATTATTCAGGCCCTTTAGAAAAGATGTCTACTCCTCTTTATCTTAGTACGTTTCTTAATGAAATTCATAATATTTCAAAAGAATTACATTTTGATAAATTAGGTCTTAACAGAAGTTTTGAAGTTTCAACATCATTTAAATATTCAACAAACGGAGAAGATTAAAAATGGAACAAACTGAAATTCAACATAAAAAGAAAGAATTCTCTTATAGAGGGAAAACCTTTGAAGAGCTGAAGCAATTAGAGGTTAGGGAATTTGCAAAACTATTAAAAAGTAATGAAAAAAGAACTGTTTTAAGACAGTCAGATGAATTGCAAAAGTTCTTAATAAGATGCAATAAAAAAATTCAGAATAATAAACCAATTAAGACTCATTCAAGACATTTAGTTATTGTTCCGCGAATGGTTGGAATGAGGATTGGAGTCTATACTGGTAAAGAGTTTTTTCAGGTTCAAATTGAAAAGGAAATGTTAGGACATAGATTAGGAGAATTTTCAGTTACTCGTACTAAAGTTAAACATGGTTCAGCTGGTGTTGGTGCTACTCGTTCATCAGCTTCAAGGGCGGTTAAATAAAATGGAATTAGACAAAACATTAAAAATATTGAAATTGAAAGGGAAAGTTGTTGAACCTAGTCTTAATGATGGTGAAATAATGTTGTTTCCATATTTTTACGAAATAAATGAAAAAGGATTTATAACTAAAAGATAAAATGCCAGAAGAATACAAACAACATGCAGAGAGCAGAGCTGAAGAAAAAAAATTAGAAAAACCAGTTGAAGAAGAAATAGATAGCTCTGAAAAGGATAAAGAGATTAGTAATCTTAAACAGGATAAGGATAGTGAGTCTGTTGAACAGACTAACAAGAGAAGTCAAAGTGCTCAGAAAATAGAAGATACTAATAAAAAACAAGATAAAAAATCTGAAGAAAAGAAAGAAGATAAAAAACCAGTTGAACCTGTTGTAAAAGGCAAGAAAAAAGAAGCTGTTGTAAATGGAAAAGATTTGAGAATTTCAACAAAACATTCAGTTGCTATTTGTAATTTTATTAGAGGTCAGGAAATTGATAAAGCTATTAACAAGTTAGAAGATGTTGTTAAAATGAAAAGAGCTGTTCCAATGAAAGGTGAAATTCCACATAGACATGGCAAGATAATGAGTGGTAGGTATCCTGTTAAAGCTAGTGAAGTTTTTATAAGATTATTAAAAAGTTTAAAATCAAATGCAATTGCAAATGAATTAGAATTAGAAAAAGTTAAAATTGTTTGTAAAGCAAATGTTGCTGCTCGTCCTCATAGAAGATTTGGGCAGAGTAGATTTAAAAGAAGTCATGTTGAAATTAAATTAGTTGAATTTAAAAAGAAAGTTAAGAAAAAGAAAATAAATAAGGAGGTGAAAAGATGAACACAATAGTAAAGCAAACAGATGAAGGATATATAGAATACCGATATACATGGAGACTTAATCTAGAATCTTTAGGATTTTTAGAAGCTAAATTAGCAGGCTCGCATCATTTAGCAGCTAAAATAGAAAGCAATATAATGGGAGAACTTATGGATCTTTATAGATATGTTAGAGAAGGAAAGAGAGTAGGAGATACTATAAGAAAATATGAACTCTTCTTAAAATTAACAGGAGGTAGAAATTAACAGGAGGTAGAAATTAAAATGGCAGAACAAACAAAAACAACCTGCACAGATTTCGCATGTCCAAAACACGGGCAAATAAGTTTAAGAGGAAGAAGTTTCAAAGGAAAAGTTATTAAGAAATTTCCTAAAAGAGTTGTGATTGAATTTGAAAGAACAATTTATATAAAGAAATATGAAAGATATGCAAAAAGGAAAACTAAGTTGCATGCTCGGTTAGCTGATTGTATGTTTCATGATATTGATATTGGAGATTATATTGAAATTAAAGAATGCAGACCAATTAGCAAGATGATTCATTTTGTTGTTGTTGGGAAAGTTGGAGGTGAAGAGTAAGATGATATTAGAACGACCAAGAAATTTAAAAAAATATGAAGATGGGCAAATGAGAGGAGTTGTAAATAAAAGAATGATTCCTATAACTTGGGATCTTTGGACTTATGCAACTCTAGCTCACATTATGGAAACAAGAGAACCAGGAGAAGATTTATCAATACAACATTCTGTTCTTGAAGAATTTAAAGAAATGTCAAATGGGAAAAAACCTCATTATAAAGAACTTTTAGATGTTTTAATTGAGAGGTATCCTATTTTTGAAACTTATAGAATATTAACGGAGGAAGTAAAATGAAAGGCTTCGCTGCAAAAGCAACAAGAGCATTAAATATTGGAAGCATGGTTAATGCAAGTGATAATAGTGGAGCAAGGATTGTTAGAATAGTTAGTGTTAAAGGTGGAAAGACTAGAAGAAAAAGACAGCAATATGCTAAAATAGGAGATTGGGTTAAAGTATCTGTTAGAAAAGGAGATCATAAAATGAAAGGACAGGTTTTTGATGCTATTGTAATAAGACAAAAAAAACCCTATAGAAGAAAAACAGGGGAAAGAGTTGCATTTCAAGATAATGCTGTTGCTTTATTAAAAGATGAAAAAGGAAATCCAAAAGGTACTCAGATTAAAGGAGTTATTGCAAAGGAGGCAGGCGAGAGATGGCCTTTTGTAAATAAAATTGCAAAGTTTGTGTTATAAAAATGAAACAAAAATTTTCAACTAAATGGGTATCGAGCAAACAACCTCGAAAACAAAGAAAGTATAGAGCTAATGCCCCATTACATATTAAAAGAAAATTTATGTCTGTGAATTTAACAAAAGAACTTAGGAAAAAATATGGAAAAAGAAATTTCTCAATTCATAAAGGAGATAGTATTAAAATTATGAGGGGAGAGTTTAAAGGCAAGAAAGGAAAGATTGAAATGGTTGATATTGGAAATTTAAGAGTTAGGATTGAGGGAATTTATAGAACTAAAAAAGATGGAACAAAAGTAAGTGTTTATTTTACTCCATCAAATCTTCAGATTAATGAATTAAATTTAGAAGATAGTAAAAGGAAAAAAGCATTAGAAAGAAAAACTGTTGTGAAAGATAAAATAGATAATAAAAATGTAAGCAAGAGTAGTCCAGTTGATAAGACAAGCAAGGATGATTCTGTATCAGCTAACAGTAAGAATGAAAAACCTAAATTTAAACCATTACCTAAAGATAAAAAACAAGGAGAAGAAAAATAAAATGGCATATCTTAAAAGACAAAACATTGGGAAGTTCTGGCCTGTTGCTAGAAAGGGAACAAAGTATTTATCTGTAAGTACACATAATAAAAAAGATTCTATTCCATTAGTAGTTGTAATGAGGGAAGTGCTTGGAATTGTCAGGACAAAAAAGGAATTAAAGAAAATCTTAAATGAAAAACAAATTAAAATTAATAATAAAGAAATTAGAGAAGCAAATTATCCTATTTGTTTGTTTGATATTTTGAGTTTTAGTGATAAGAATTATCAAGCAATGCTTTCTGATAAAAAGAAAATGATTTTTAAAGAAGTTTCTGGAAAAGATGCTGAGATAAAAGTATTTAAGGTTCTTGGTAAAAAATTATTAGAAAAAGGCAAAGTTCAAGTTAATTTAATGAATGGAAAAAATATTCTTTTAAAAGATGATGTTAGGGTTGGTGATTCTGTTGTTTATAATTTTAAAGATAAAAAAGTTGAGAAAATTATAAAAATGGAAAAAGGAAATCAAGGTTTTGTTGTTAAAGGTAAGCATGCTGGACACAAGGGCGAGATTGATAATATTATTGAGAGAGGTGGAAAAAGTTTAGCTAAGATTGTTGTTGATGAAGGTAAGAAAGAGGGTGAAAGTAAAGTTGGAAAAATAAATGTTTGGATTAAGAATATAGTTGTAATGGAGTAAAATGGAACAAGAAATAGAAAAACCAAAAATAGAAGAAAATATTAAAGATGTTAATAGCATGCAGGATGAGAAAGAAGAAGTCAGGGAAAGTGAGAACCAGGAAGGACAAGCTGAAGAAATTAGTGAAAACCAAGAAGCAGAAGTTCAGACAAGCGAGAATAGTCAAAGCTCTCAAAAAGTAGAAAATTTAGATGTTAATGATAAAAATAAAAAAATTAATAAAATGCGTTTAATTGAAATAGAAAAAATAGTTCTTCATTGCGGGGGGACAGAGGATAAATTAGAAAAATCTAGGGTATTATTAGAAAAAATAACAAATAAAGAAAAGAAAATTTATATTGTTAAATCAACTAGAAGAATTCCTGCATTTGGAATAAGCCCTGGAAAACAAAGTGGTTGCAAGGTTACAATTAGAAATAAAGAAAAAATAAAAAATTTATTAGAAAGATTTTTTTCTACATTAGATAACAAAATTTCTAAAAAACAAGTTGTTGAAAATCAGGTTTGTTTTGGAATTCCTGAGTATATTGAAGTTCCAGGATTAGAATATGAAAGAGATATTGGAATTTTAGGTTTTGAAATTGATGTTGTTTTTAAAAGAAAAGGCAAGAGGGTTAAGATGAGGAAAATTAAGAGGGGTAATTTGCCTAAAAAACAGCAAGTTACAAAGGAAGAGATTATCGAATATTTAATTAAAAATTTTGAATTGGAGGTTGGAGAAAAATGACAGCAAGTGATTGGAGAAAAGCATTAAAGCAGTTTTTGAAAAAACCAGCAATTAGAAGTAAATATATCAAACATAATAAACCAAAAGACAGAACAACAGGAATTACAAGAAAAAAATGTGAAAGATGTGGAAGATATGGTGCAATGATAAATCGTTATGGATTAAATTTATGTAGGCATTGTTTTAGAGAAATTGCTGAAGATTTGGGGTTTAAGAAATATAGTTAGGAGTAAGAAGATGAATAAAACAAAATTAAAACAAATAAATAATGAATGGAGATTTAAGTTAAAATGTCACAAGATATAGTTTCAGATGGATTGAATCAGATAATGAATGCAAAAAAAGCTAGAAAAACAGAAGTTGTTTTAAAAAAGCATTCAAAGTTATTGAGAAATCTTTTAGATATTGCAAAACAAGCAGGATATTTGAAATATTCTGTTGAAGGAAGACAGTTAAAAGTTGAGTTTGAAAATTTTAATATGATTAGGGCTGTTAAGCCTCGTTATACAGTCAAGGTTGGAAAAATAAATAAGTATGTTAGAAGATTTTTACCTGCAAAGAATTTTGGATTTGTTATTGTTTCAACAAATAAAGGATTAATGAGGCATGAAGAAGCTGAAGAACAAAATTTAGGAGGATGTGTTGTTGCATATGCTTATTAAAATGGAAGAAGAAAAAACTAAGAAGATGGAAGAAGAAAACCTTATACAGGATAAGGCAAGTGAGTCTCAAGTTAGTGAGAAGTCAGAAGTCAAAGCTGAGGAGAGTAGCAAAAGCTCTTCTAATTCAGGAGATAATAAAAAAGAAAATAAGGAAAAACATATTAGTAAAAAAGATAAAAAACTTTATGAAGAAATTGGAATTCCAGAAGGAATTACAGCTGAAATAGAAGATGATGTTTTAGTTATAAAAAAAGAAGGCAAAGTGTTGAAAAGAAAATTAAATGCTTTGATTGATATTAAAATTGAGGATGGGAAAATTATTCTAAGTGCAAAAAGAATGAGGAGAACTGAAAAAAGATTATTTGGAACTTTTAAAGCTCATGTTAAGAATATGATTAAAGGATTGACAGAAAGTTTTGTTTATAAGTTACAGGTTGCAAATGTCCATTTTCCAATGAATGTGATTTATGATAAAGAAAATAATGAAATAGTTGTTAAGAATTTTTTAGGTGAAAAAAAAGATAGAAGGATAAAGTTAGTTGATGAAGTTGATGTTAAGGTTGATAAAGAGATTATAGAGGTCAGTTGTTTTGATATTGAAAAAGCAGGACACTCTGCAACTAAAATAGAGAAAGGAGCTAAAGTTAGAAATAAAGATAGAAGAATTTTCCAAGATGGAATTTTTATAATTGAAAAACCAGGGAGGGTTTATTTATAAGATGGTAATAGGAGAATATCTTGGAACAAAAGAATCTGGGTCTGTAGCCTATGTTCAAGTTGATGATGATACCCGGGTTAAAACAAGATTTCCAGAAGGAGTTTTTGAAGAAGCTGGAATAACAAATCAAGGACAATTTTTTGAATATAATCATCATTCACAATCAGTTAAACTAGTTGAGATAGAGGATCCTAATTTCTGGAGCCCTCTAAGGGGGAAGGGAAGATTAGATACAGAGACTGATTTAATGCAAGAAGAACTTTTTCAATTATTAGAGGGACATGAAAGTTTGCTTAGTCAACAAGTAATTAAACCATTAAATAGGGGGAGGAGATAGAAATGAAAACTAAAAAACCAAAATTCAGACGAACAGACGGGCATAAGTACTCAAAACTAGGAGTAAGAAGAAAGAAGAAACAAATTTATAGAAAAGCAAAAGGAAGAGATAATAAAATTAGGTTGAATATGAAAGGACATGTTAGGAATGTTAGAATTGGATTTAGAAGTGAAAAAAGCAAGAGAGGATTGTATAAAGGATTGAAGCCAGTTGTTGTTTATAATCTAGATGATCTAAAGAAAATTAAACAAGGCATGATTGGAATTATTGGAAGAATCGGAATGAAAAAGAAAAAAGAAATTATAGATTATGCAATAGAAAAGAAAATTGAATTAGGAAATGTAAATATTGATAAATTTAAAAGAAAAGTTGAGGAAAGAATGAAAAAATCAAAGGAAAAAGAAAAACAGAAAATTGAAAAGAAAAAAACAAAAGAAAAGAAAGTCAAGGAAAAAGAAAAACAAGATAAAGAAGATGAGAAAAAGCAAGAGGAAGGAAAAGCAAAAGAAAATGGTGAAGGAAAAGCAGAGAGTAAAGAAGGTGGAGATAAGAAAGAACAAAAATTAGAAGAAAAATTTGGAGTTGACATTAAACCTAAACAAGATAAAGATGAAAAGAAAGTTAAGAGTGAAGAAGCTGAAGATAATATTAATAAAGAAAATAAGAGGGAAGGAAAATGAACTTATCTAAGAAAAAAGCATTAGCTGCAAAAGCATTGAAAGTTGGTAAAAAAAGAGTTATATTTAATATAGATGGGCATAGTGAAATTAAAGAAGCAATTACAAAACAAGATATTAAAGATTTATATAAAGAGGGAATTATAAGTATTCGACAGGTTAAAGGAAGGAAAAAAGTTAAAAAAAGAAAAACCAGAAGAGGCCCTGGAAAAATTAAGAAAAAAGTAAAACACAGAAAACAAGAATATGTTAAGATAACTAGAAAATTGAGAAAATATGTTATGGGATTAAGAGATAAAGGGGAAATTGGAAGAGAATTATACTGGAAATTAAGAAATAAAATTAGAATGAGGGATTTTAAAAGCAAGGCTCATCTTAAGGAATATTTGAAAGGACTAGAAGATTTAGGCGTTGATATTGAAAAGAAAGAAAAGGAAACTGTTAAGAAAACAAAGGATAAAAAAGAAGTAAAAAAAGTTATTAAAAAAAATAAAGAAAACAAGGGGAAAGGAAAATGAAAATATTTAGAGCAATAATGGATGTAATGGAATATTGGGAAAATGCAGTTAAAGCACGGCATGCTATGGAAGATAGTCAAGATGCCCTATTTGGTAGAAATTATGGGGAGGCAGCAAGATACAATAATAGTGCTTATAAGTTAGTAACTAAAAATCTTCAAATAGCAGAGAGAAGAGGGTGGAGAACTAGGGATGAAGGATTCACATTAAAAAGATTATCAAGGAGGGCTGGTAGGATAGCATCACATTTAGAAAATATTACTGGAGAAAATTAAAATGAAAAAACAAACAAAATTAAATAAAAAACGAAGATTGCAAGGTAAGACAAATTATACAAAAAGACTAATTTTACTTAAGGGGAAATGTCTTAGACTTGTTGTTAGAAAAAGTAATAAGTATATTCTCCTGCAGATTGTTGAAAGTGTTCATGCTCAAGACAAAGTTTTAGCTGGTGTTAGCACAAGAGATTTATTAAAATATCAATGGCCTGAAGAGAAAAAAGGGAGTTTAAAATCTTTAGGTGCTGCTTATTTAGGAGGATTATTAATTGGTAAGAAAATTAGTGGAAAAATTAAAAGTAGAGTAATATTAGATAGTGGATTAATACCTTCAACAAAAGGTTCAAGAGTTTATGCTGTTGTAAAAGGTGTTGAAGATGCTGGAGTTAATATTGTTTATGATGAAAAAGTTATTCCAGGCATTGAAAAGATTAAAAAAGAAAAGTTTTTTGATAAAGTTAAAAATAAAATAGGGGGAGAAAAATAATGGAAAGAAGAAAACCCAGAGTAAAATTAAGTAGAGATGAATTAGAAAAAGTGAGAGAAGAAAGATTAAAGCAAGAGCAAATACAAAAACTTGATAACTGGAAACCTAGGACAAAATTAGGCAAGCTTGTTAAAACAGGAAAGATTAAAACCATTGATGAAACTTTAAAATATAAAATATTGGAAGCTGAAGTTGTTGATTCATTATTAAAACTTAAATCTGAGATTTTAAATATTGGACAGGCAAAAGGGAAATTTGGAGGAGGTAAAAGAAGGGCTTGGAGGCAAACTCAAAGAAAAACAGCTGAGGGCAATGTCCCTACTTTTTCTTGTATGTGTGTTGTTGGAAATGAAGATGGTTATGTTGGACTTGGATATGGAAGAGCAAAAGAAAC
>CAYRKK010000028.1:0-12761 GCA_964424875.1 Candidatus Woesearchaeota archaeon | reverse complement strand
TTTATTATTAGAAATAATAAATTAATTGAGTTCAATTAATTTGGGATGGAGCTATAATTTTCAAAACATTTATAAGTAATGTTTAATTAAAATAGTAATAAAAGATGGTGAAAAATAAAAAGGCTGCTCTTGAAATGTCTATTGGGACAATTGTTATACTTGTTTTAGCAATGAGTATGTTGATTTTGGGTTTGGTTTTAGTGAGGACAATTTTTACAGGTGCTAAATATAATGTTGAAACAATGAATAAAAAAGTTGAAGCAGAGATAAATAAGTTGTTTGTTGAGGACCAGAGAGCTGTTCTCTATCTTCCTAATAGAATTGCAGAAGTAAAACAAGGGGATGAATTTGGACTAGGATTTGGAATACAAAATACAATTGCTACGCAGAAATTTAGATGGCAGGTTCAGGTTGATGATGATAATATAAGGAAAAAATGTGGAGTTAGTGAAAAAGAAGCTGAAGATTGGATTACAACGGGAGGTTCTGGAAGTGTTGATGTTGCAAGCGGACAAAAATATACAGATGTAATAAGATATAATATTCTTGAAGGTTCTGTTAGTGATATTTCAACATGCATTATAAGATATAAATTAATAATAAAGCAAGAGGATGGAAGTCCTTTTACAACAGAGCCTTATGATATTGATGTTAAGTAATGTTTATTGATTTATTTTTTGAGTATAATAATCTTTAAATAATATGAAAGATAATGCCAGAAGATGAAGGAATAAAAAAGCTTGAAGAAATGTTTAGAAGAGAAAGAGAGTGTGAAGCTAAAGGGCATCCTTATGAACAACAAGTTTTAGTTCCTTATCAAGGTTTAGGCTCTACAGTTCAAACAAGTTGTAAGGGATGTGGAGCATTATATGATAGAGAGCCAACAGCTGAAGAAATCAAATTTTATAATAATACTTTTAATTTAGAGGTTATTATCTAAAGAGTTTTAGATTGATTATTGATGTGAAGTAGAAGATGAGAATTTTTAATCAGCGTGTAGAAGCAAGGGACATATATCCTAGGCAACCACAAATTAGTTCGTGTGTAAAATCGAACTAATTTGATGGAAAAAGAATTAATAAGAAAAGAATATTTTAAGCTAAGAATTAAGGAACATACTAATAATCAATGTAGAAAAATATTATTTGCTAAGTATAATTATAGTGTAGATATTAGGACTCTTAGAAGATGGACAAAGAGATTTAATGAATCTGAATGAAATCTTGAAGATAATTCTAGAAAGCCTAAAACAATCTATAAAAAAATAACTAAAGAACTTGAGGCAAGAGTAATTTTAATCAAAAAGAAAACTGGATGGGGAGCAGAAAAGATAGAAAATCTAGTTGATTTGAGTCACACATCAATTAATAAAATCCTAAGGAGACATAAATTAACTGGACCATCAAAAAGAAAAAAGAAGCGAATTAAATATATCCGTTGGCAAAGGAAACATCCAAATTCTCTTTGGCAAATTGATCATAGCGATCAAAAGGTCGAGGGTAAATGGGTTGTTTCAGTGATTGATGATTGTTCAAGAAAGAGTTTGGCTTTTGTTCCAGTGAACAGAGTTACGACTGATGTTGTAATTGGAATTATAGATGATTTGATTAAGACTTATGGCAAGCCAAAACAAATCTTAACAGACAATGGTTCTGCTTATGGGTATAAAAGCAAGCATTCGAAGTTTGATATAAAGCTTCGAAGAAGAGAGATAAAGCGTATCAGAGGAGCAGTTCATAGCCCAACAACTACTGGAAAAGTTGAGAGATTATTTCAAACTTTTAAAAAAGAGTTCAAGTTTTGTAATGGAGATGTCGAATTGTTTAGAATGAGGTACAATCATTTTAGGCCCCATATGAGTTTGAATGGGAAGACTCCTGATGAAGTTTATAATGATTTTAGTAAATTATTTTAGGGAGGACATATGTCCATGGATTGCACAGAATTTTTAATCAGCGAAAAGCTTAAATAATTACATAATTTGGATATAATAATGTAACAGGTATTGCCTTAATTCTTTGGATATCCCGCAAGCGTGTTCCCGGCTATTACTTCGGTAATACAGGATTTATTAAAATGATAAAAAGAGTTTCTATTTATGTCGATGGTGTTAACTTTGTTTATAGTCTAAAATTATATTAGGTAAAAGGCAAAAAAGATTCAGCAAGGATGATGAGGAATACTATACAATAAAAGGAGATGATATTTATTTAGCACTAGATATGTTAAATCATGCTTGGGAAAATAGATATGATAAAGTGATATTAATCTCTGGTGATGGTAATTTTGCTCAATTAGTAAAATATGTAAAAGATAAGAAAAAAGAAGTAAAGATGGTTTCGTTTGAAGAACTTGCTTCAAGAAATTTGATTATCGAAGTAGACAGATGTAGTTTCATTAATAAGAAAATTGCAAATAGGTTTTTTATAGGGAAAAAGAAAGATAAAAAAAGAAGATAATAAATATTAAAATCCTTTTGTGTTTTTAATTAACTTTTTATAGTTTAATCTTATGTTATTTTTATGGTATTAAGATTATATAATACATTGACAAGAAAGAAAGAAATTTTTAAACCGATTGTTAAAGGAAAAGTTGGGATTTATGGTTGCGGGCCTACTGTTTATTGGTATCAGCATATTGGAAATCTTTATAGATATATTTTTGAGGATATCATAATAAGAACTCTTCTTTATAATGGATATAAAGTTAAGCATGTTATTAATATCACAGATGTTGGACATCTGACCTCTGATGCGGATGAAGGAGAGGATAAAATGTTAAAGGCATTGAAAAGAGAAGGGCTTTCATTAACAAAAGAATCTATGTTAAAATTAGCTGATAAATATACAACAGATTTTATTAAGAATTTAAAAAAACTTAATATTACTGAACCTGATGTATGGCCAAAAGCAACAGAACATATTAAAGAGATGATTGAATTAAATAAAAAAATTGAAAAAAAGGGATATGCTTACAAAACATCTGTTGGGCTTATTTTTAATACTTCTAAATTTAAAGATTATGGGAAATTAGCTAATTTGAAAATAGAAAACTTAAAAGTAGGTTCCAGGGTTAAAGTTGATGATGAGAGAAAGAATAAATCTGATTTTGCATTATGGATTACTAATCAACCAAATCATTTAATGCAATGGGATTCTCCTTGGGGAAAAGGTTTTCCTGGTTGGCATATTGAATGCTCTGCAATGAGTTCAAAATATTTAGGGGAGCAATTTGATATTCATACGGGAGGGGAAGAACATATTCCTGTTCATCATACAAATGAAATTGCTCAAAGTGAATCTGCTTCTGGAAAAAAGCCATGGGTTAATTATTGGATGCATTTAAGATGGTTAGTAATTGATGGAGGGAAAATGTCAAAATCTCTTGGAAATGTTTATAGATTATCTGATTTAGAAGAAAAAGGATTTAGTCCTTTAGATTTTAGATATTTTTGTTTAACAGGATATTATAGAAAAAATCTAAACTTTACATTAGATAATTTGAAAAATGCACAAAATTCTTATGAAAGATTAAAGAGAGTGATAAGTGAAATAAAAGATGATGGTAAAATTAATGAGAGTTATTTAAAGAAATTTGAAGAGTCTATTAATGATGATTTAAATATGCCTAAAGCTCTTTCTGTTTTATGGTCTTTAGTTAGAGATGAAAAAGCAGATGGGAAAATTAAAACTATTAAAGAGGTGGATAAGGTTTTTGGTTTGGATTTGTTAAAGGTTGAGAAAGTTAAGGTTTCTAAAGAAGTTATGGATTTAGTTAAAAAGCGTGAGAAAGCTCGGGATGAAAAAGATTGGAGTAGAGCTGATTCACTTAGGACGGAGATTGAAAAGAAAGGTTTTAAAGTTGATGATGGTGATGAAGGAAGTAGGGTGAGTGAGATAAAGTTTTTAAAATAATTTTTAGATTATAATATATTTTAAATAAATGATTTACTTATTAAATTAATGAAAACAACTTGGGAAGAAATAGGTTTTGGTCAAGAAGCCAAGGCATTTAGAGGATTGTTAATAGAAGTAGAAGGATTAGGAGGTGTTGTTGAATCTGAAGAAGGGATTGATATTGTTAAAAGAATAGATTGGAATAAACCTGTTTATAAATTTCAAGGACATGATATATTTTGTAAAAATTTAGTGTTAAGGATTTTAGATGAATATTTTATAAAACAAGGAAAATATTTAGAAAATCATATTCCTGTCCCTCTTGGTTCTTTTAATAATAGTAATGGGTGTGGATATTATTATAGACATGTTGAAGGTTCAGAAGGATTTCCTCTTGTGGTTATTGATGAAGATTATAGAAAAGTTGAAGTTCAAATTGATGAATGGAATTCTTTTACTGGATTGTTTCATTTATTTGGGTTTGAACTTGGTAGAGATATAGCAGAATTTGATGATGCAGGAGTTGGAAAAAATATTATTATGAGGCCTTGGGGTGGAGAGATTTATAAAACTAAGGAGCTTCATTCAAATTGGAAAAGGATTGATTTTGGGTCTTCAAGTTGTGATTTTGATTATAAAAAGTTTTTAGAAAAAATTAAAAAAGAAAGTACTGAATTACTTGCTAATCTTGGAGATTATCATAAACTTCTTTATTTAGCAGCAAAATATTGTGAATTTGGAGAAGAATTAAATAAAAAAGAAGAGGGAGAACTTGAAGAATTAGTTTTGCAATTTAGAAAAGAAAAAATTCAAGAAAATTTATAAGGATTTAAAACCTATTTTCTTTTACATATTTTTTTATAAAGGGTATTTTGATTAAATTTTTATGAAATCAAAAGATAGATTATTAGTATTTGTAAGTTTTTTTATTATGTCTTTTATATTTTGGAGATTGTGGGTTTTTTATGATGATGGAGAGGTTTCGTTTTTAAGAGGGATAACTGGACTTAATATACACCATTATCATTATGGGATGGTGTTTGTATTAATAGCATTGTTTATGTTTATGTTTTATAAAATAAATAAATATTCTGTTGCTTTGGCAGGATTTGGTTTTGGTAGTTTTTTTGATGGATTTGTTTCACGTTTAGTTGGAACTAGTATGAGAAAAATAGAAATAACTAATTATAATCAGGCATTTAGTTCAACTATTTTAGTTTTTTTAATTATTATTTTATTAAGTGTTGTTTTTTATTTTTGGAATGAGAAAAATAGGAAATTCAAAGTTCCTAATAAGAAAAGTTAATAAATAGATAAGTTTTTGTTTAGTTATGATAAAAGAATGTTTAAATAAAAAAGAGAATGAAGAAAATTGTTCTTGTTTAGAAAAAGATTGTGAAAGATATGGGATTTGTTGTGAATGTATAAAATATCATCAAACTCGGAGAGAAAAGCCTGCTTGTTTGATGTGAGTAAATTATAAAAAGAGAAGATTGTTGATATTAAAAAGATTATGAAGGGGGGAGATAAAAAATGGTATGTTATTGTAAAAAAAAGAAAGTGGTTAAAAAACCTGTTAAGAAAAAGAAATAAAGAAGGAAGGTAAAAAGGAGAATGAAAATATTAGAATTTATTAATTTAAAGTATAAACCCTCTGGTAAGGATTTAATTTGTTTGTTTAGAGTTGAACCTGCTGGAATGAGTATTAAAGAAGCTGCTGCAACTGTTGCTCTTGAGAGTAGTGTTGGGACTTGGACAGATGTTCATGAAAAAGAATATGTTAAAAAATTAGGTGCTAAGGTTTTTTGGATAAAGGGAAATATGGTTAAGATTGCTTATCCTTCTGAACTTTTTGAGTTTGGAAATGCTCCAAATATTTTATCTTCTATTGCAGGAAATATTTTTGGAATGAAAGCTGTTAAGAATTTAAGATTAGAAGATATAAAAATTCCCTCTTGCATTTTGAAAAGTTTTAAAGGGCCTAAGTATGGGATTGATGGAATCAGAAAAATAATGAAGATTAAAGACAGGCCTTTGGTTGGAACAATTGTGAAACCTAAATTAGGATTAAAAACAAAAGACCATGCTGATATTGCTTATGAAGCTTGGATTGGTGGTTGCGATTTAGTTAAAGATGATGAAAATTTATCGTCACAGAGTTTTAATAAGTTTGAAGAAAGATTAGCAAGAACTTTAGAAAAAGCTCATAAAGCAGAAGAGCAGACAGGTGAAAAAAAAGCTTATTTAGTTAATGTAACTGCTGAAACTAAAGAGATGGTGAGGCGGGCTCAGTTGGTTGAAGAGTTAGGTGGAAAGTATATTATGATGGATATTGTAACTGCTGGTTTTAGTGCTTTGCAAACTCTTCGCGAGGCTGATTTTAAAATGGCTATTCATGCTCATAGGGCAATGCATGCTGCTTTTACAAGAAATAAAAAACATGGAATTTCAATGATGGTTTTAGCTGACCTTGCTCGGTTGATTGGAGTGGACCAATTGCATATTGGAACTGTTGTTGGAAAATTAGAAGGAGGATTAAAAGAAGTTTCTGAAATTAATGAGGAAATGGAAAAAAAAGTTGTTAAAGAAACTCGTGGTCGTTTGGCTCAAGATTGGGAAAAGATTAAACCTGTTTTATCTGTTTCAAGTGGAGGTTTGCATCCTGGACATGTGGCTTTTTTAATAAAACATTTGGGCAAGGATATTGTGTTGCAGTTTGGTGGAGGCTGCCATGGTCACAAACTTGGGACAGGAGCAGGAGCTCGAGCAATTAGGCAAGCTGTTAATGCAACAATGAAAGAAATTTCTTTAAAAGAATATGCTAAAGATCATGCAGAGTTGAGAGTTGCACTTGAGCAGTGGAGTAAAAAGTAAAAATACTCGTTCTTAAATTTTTTCAGTGATACTATTCCTTCTTTCATAAACTTATACATATATCTTCTGATAGTTCTTGGAGGAAACAATAACTTTTCTGCTAGGTGATTTATAGAACATTTTTTAAACTCATTTAATTATTCTTAATAATGGTATTAGAAAATCTTCCTTATTTTGTAAATTTAAATGAATATATTAGAACAGGAATATTGTTTTTTGTATTGTTTTTTGTTTTAAGAGTTTTACTTTATTTTGCAGAGAAAGTTTTGATTAAACTAACTGCAAAAACATCAACAAATTTAGATGATTTGCTTTTGGAAAAAAGTTCAAAGCCTTTGACTTTTATTGCTTTATTAGTTAGTTTGATTTTTGCATTAAAAGAAATTGTTTGGACTGGAAATGTTGATGTTATTGTTTATAGAGTTTTGCATTCATTATTAGCTGTTTCTATTGGTTATCTGGTTTTTGTTGTTATTGATGTTGCATTAATTAGGGTTTGGAAAAAATTTGCTGAAAAAACAGAGAGTGATATTGATGATGCTATTGGAAGTCTGGTTCATGAAATTTTGAGAATAGTTTTGATTGTGATTATTTTTATATTTATTTTAAATATCTGGGGAATTAATATTGGACCTTTGCTTGCTGGATTAGGAATTGCTGGTTTAGCTGTTGCTCTTGCTTTGCAACCAACATTGTCTAATATTTTTTCAGGAATTGCAATTATTCTTGATGGTACTTTCAAAGTGGGAGACGTTGTTAAAGTAGGGGATAAAATGGGAGAAGTTTATAAAATAGGTTTAAGAACAACAAGGATAAAGAGTTTTGATAATGAAATGATAATTTTTCCTAATAGCCAAATAGCAAATTCAGAAGTTCAGAATTTTTTTCAGCCTGATGTTTCTATAAGGGTTAATGTTGAGTTTGGTGTTGAATATGGTGTTGATCCTGAATATATAAAAAAGATTGTAATTGAAGAAATTGAAAAGATAAGTTTTATTAATAAAGAAGAAGAGATTAGGATTTTGTTTACTGCAATGGCTGATAGTGCTTTGAATTTTAAAGCAATGTTTTGGGTTGAGGATATTGCTAAAAAATGGCCTGCTCATCAAGAAGCTATTTCAAGAATTTATAGAAGATTGTATAAGGAAAAAATTGGGATACCTTTTCCACAAACAACAGTTTGGATGAGAGAAGAAGGAAAAGTTAAAAGTCCTTCACCTGATGATAGTAAGTTTAATAAAGTTAAAGGCAAATATTTTTCTGCATTTGGACATGAGTATAAGGAAGAAGAAGGGGATGAGGTTAAAGAAAGTAAAGAAGATAAGAAATAGGGATGATGAGGGAAAGAGATAATTTTTTAAAAGAGTTTGAGAAGTAGAAAACTTTATAAACAAATATGTCTATATTTATAGATAAAAATGTCTATTAAAATATTTGAAGAAATAAATGTAAAGTTTCCTAAAAATAATAAGAAATTAGAAAGTTCTTTTAAAAACTGTTGGGACAGAAAAAAATTTATAGAGGTTCCTAATAAAATTTATTCTAAACATTTAGAATTAGCTAAAGATGATTTAAGTTCTATAAAAACTGATTTTGAAAATGAGAATTGGAGATGGGTTATTACAAAAAGTTATTATGCTGTTTTTCATGCTACAAATGCTTTATTAGTTAATAAATTAGGTTTTTTTTCTAAAGATCATTTATGTGCTGTTATTTCTTTAAAAAAAGAGGATTTAATTCCTAATGGGTTATATAAAGAGCTAGGAATAATATATGAAAAATTTTCAGATATTTTTGGTTTTGCAGTTATATTTGAGGCTAGAAAGCTGAGTCAGTATGATACTGAAAAATGGAAAGAATTTAAAAAAGATGATGCAAACATTATTTTTAATTTTGCTAAAAAATTTGTCTCTTTTGTAGAGGAGGATTGTGATGATATTTCATAAATCAGGATATAAAATTTTAAAATTAATTTATGAAAATCCTGGAATAAGATTAAGTGAATTAATGAAAAAGGCAGGAGTTTCTGCAGCAACAGCTAAGAAAAGATTAAATCATTTAATAGATTCAGAGATTATAACTGAGAGAAAAATTATTGGAGGAAAAAGAGTTTTATTAAAAAATCTTTATCCAAATCTTTTAAGTGAAGAAGGGAGAAATGTTTTTTCCCTTATTGAATCAGAAAAAAAGCAGGAATTTTTTAAAAAAAATAAAAATCTAATTAGCCCATTTAATCAATTATTAAGAAATATTGATAGGTGGATAAAAATAATACTTATTTTTGGTTCTTTTGCTAATCAAAGTCAAACTAAAGATTCTGATTTAGATATTTTATTTTTAGTTAATAAAAAAATGAGTGAAAATGAAAAAAATGAATTAAAAAAAGAAATTGAAAGAAGTTTTGTTACTTTTAATCATGAGATTTCTCCAAGAATTGATAATTTAAAAAATTTTAAAAAGAATATTGATAAAGATATTTATCAGAGCATTATTAAAAATCATATTGTTGTTAAAGGTGGTTTGGAGTTTGTGGGGGTGGTGGGGTGAGTGGAGAAAAGGTAAGGAGAAGAAATGAAAACCCAAACCCTTAAAACAGATTTTTTCTTTGATTATTAATGAAATTTTGTCCAAGATGTAAATTAATAATGAATCATATTGAAAAAGATATTTGGAAATGTGCTGATTGCGGGATTGTTGAAATTGAAGAATTAGTTTCAAAAGAAAAACCATTAAAAAAGGAAGAGGTTGCTGAAGGGGTTGTTAAAGATGAAAATATATTTGCAGATTATGAGCATGTTTGTAAAAAATGTGGTTATAATAAAGCTCAGGTAATTGAAAGACAACCATATATTTCTGATGAAGATAGTTTGACTTTTTTAAAATGTGGAAAGTGTGGATATACTATTCAGTTGTCTAGGAAGATAGGGTAGTAAAATCTTAAAATAGATTTTTTCTTAAAGTCATGTGAGTTGGGGGTGCTTTGGAGTGTTGGAGTTAATCATCTAAATCTTTTTATAATATTACTAAATAAATTTTTTATGAGAAAATCTTTAGTAACTCTTGTTGCTTTAGTAATTGCTAGTTTTGTTAGTCCTATAACTTCTAGAGAATTATCAGATTATTTAAAAAAAGATATTCCTGTAAATGAGTTTACTATTACTCGGAGCATTAGAGAAAAACTAGCATATCAAGAAGCTTGGAATAAGATTCTAGAAGTTGGATATGTAAAAGATGGTGAGAGTTACTCTCCAAACCCTAGGCAAATAATTCCTAGTTCTGATTTTTTGATTATTGGCAATATCCTTGGGAAACTTTTCTAAGAAAAAAAGGAGATTGTGAAGATTTATGCTTTGCATTAGATTATTATTTAAGAAAAAATGGATTAGATTCAAAAGTTGTAATGGGAGAGGTTGAAGTTAAGGGTGAGTTAGATGAAGGAGGAGACCATGCCTGGGTAAGATTAAACTATAAAGGACAGGTTTTGGTTATGGATCCTACTTTAAGAAGGATTTTTACTAAAGAAGATCTTGAAAAAGAGGGTTTGAAATATATTAAAAAAGATATTCATGACAAAGTGATTAATAGATTTATTGCACAGTATGAAGAGTTAGTAAGAAGAAATAATAGTATATTTATCAGAGGAATTTAACAAACTTTAAAAATATATTTTTTAAAAATAAAAGATTAGGTTCAAGAAAAGAAATGAAGAATTTTATTCCAATGTTTTGAATTAAAGTTCTCCCCTTTGTTTTAAAATTTCTTTAATTTCTCTTTTAGTTAATCCATCTTCTTTTGTATAAGGTTTGTATCTTTTATTATAAAATTTAAAAAATTTTAATAATTGAATACCATAACCTCTTTTTATAACTAATAAATCAGTTTTTCTTTCATCATTTGTTTGATATTCTTCATTAAATTCATAAGCTAAATCATCAAGAAATCTTGAAGCATCATCCATACTTTGGTCTATTGAAATATGAGCCAATTCATGAGCTAAACCTCCTTCAATAGCAGCTAGTGAGGCTTTTCGCATAACTATATCAACATCAATATAATAACCTCCCCCTTCAAGTTCTCCATAGCCAAGCATTTCATCATCAGAGTCTTCAAAATCAATTTCTATTTGAATATCAGTAAGTTCTGGAAAACCAGTTCTTACTACTTTTTGCTTAATTGTTACTAAATCACTTAATGTTATCTTTTTATTTTTTTTCATTTTAAAAATCAATAAACATAATTTAAAAATTTAACTATCAAAAACCCAAACTTTAAAAACACTTGATTTCTTAAAATTAATACAATAAAATGTTAAATGCGTTATTATTTAATACTGGAAAGGATTATAGAAATTATAGGTGGTTCTTTACATCAGATGGAAGTTTGGTTGTTGGAGGAAAAAGTGATGAGCAAAATGAACTTGTTTTAAGGAATTTTTTAAAACCAGAATATGTTGTTATGCATACTTCTAAACCTGGAAGTGGTTTTATGATAATTCAGAAAGATAATCCAAGTAAAAGAGATTTAGATGAAACAGCTGTTTTTTGTGCATGTTTTTCAAAACAATGGAAGAATTTAAAAAATAATAAAGAAAAAGTGAGTATTGATGTTTTTAAAGGGGAGCAAATTTATAAAACTAAATTAATGAAAAAAGGAACTTTTGGAATTAAAGGAGAAAAGAAAACAATAAATGTTAAACCTGAATTAGTGGTTGTTATTCAAAAAGGAAAAGTTCGTGCTATTCCTAAAATTAGTATTAAAAAGAAAAAGTCTGAAAATGGTTCTGAAGTTTTAGGTGAAATTAAACCTGGGAAATTAAGCAAAGAGGAAGTTGTTGAAAAATTAGTTAAAAAAATTAAGGATAAATTTAATTTTCCTGTTTCTAAAGATGAAATTATGCAAGCTATTCCAAGTGGGAATTTGGATGTTAGGTGAGTGGTTATTATCTGATGTTACTTTTAAGTGATTACAAATAGAAAGATTTATAAAGGTTTTATTTGTGTTTTTATGACCATGGAAAGTGAAGAATTAGAAAGAATAGAATTACTAGATGCATTTATTAATCAAGGAAAAGAGGGGATGCCTCTTTATAATGAAATATTTAGATATGTTAAGAGTAAGATAAGAGATCCACATATAGCTGAGGATGTTATGCAAAATATTCAATTACAGGTTTTTGAGAGTAGAGAATCATATGATTCTGAAAAAGAATTAAGACCTTGGTTATATGCAGTTGCTACAAATAAGTGTACTGATTGTTATAGGAAGGATGGAAGATGGAATAAAATAAAGAATCTTAGTGTTAGAGTTAATGGTTCTGAAGATGATTTTATTGAAAATGATCCTGAAGGAGATGGTCCTTCTCCTTTAGAAGAAACTATCGGTGAGGAAGAGAAAGAAGTTCTTAGAGGAGCTGTTAAAAGATTGCCTCCTAAATCACAGAAAGTGTTTGAATTAGTTTATTTCCAAGGGAAGAAATATAGAGAAGCTGCTGAAGAGTTAGGAATTCCTGATGGAACTGTTAAAAGTGTGATGAGTAGAGCAAAAGAAGAACTGAGGGAAGATGTAGAATTAAAAAATTATAGAAGGGATGCTGCTTAAATTTCTTTTTAGAATAAGATAAGTTTTTATAATAAAGAGTTGTTGGTTTAACATGACATCACAACAAGAAATACAATTAGGGAAAAAAGGATTGACAAATGAGTTTTTGGAGAATTTGAAAAAAAGATTTGAAAGTTCTAAGATTAATAATATTAAGATAAGTGTTTTGAAAAATGCTCGGGAAAGTCGTGAAGATGTTAAGAAATATGGTTCTGAGATGGTTGATTATTTAGGGCCTAAATTTACTTTTAGGGTTTTGGGTTTTTGTATTTTTGTGAAAAAGTGGAGAAAGGAAAGGGGATAGTTTTATTTTGGGTATAAAAACATTTGGTGATTAGTAGCTCCATCCCAAATTAATTGAACTCAATTAATTTATTATTTCTAATAATAAAA
>CAYRKK010000027.1:0-13681 GCA_964424875.1 Candidatus Woesearchaeota archaeon | reverse complement strand
GGGTTTATTCTGACCAGTTTAATACAACTATAAAGAATTGTAATATTAGTATGGGAGTTGGGAGTGGTGGTTATGGGGTTGAGTTAGGAAATAGTGGAGATTATGGTATTATAAATAATTGTACTTTGAATAATCAGTATAATGGTGTTAATTTTGCTACTTCTGGTACAGATTATTGTACAATTGAAAATAGCACAATAGGGGAGAATGCAAATACAGGTATAAATATAGATAGAGGAGATTATGCTACATTAAGAAATTTAAATATATCACATAATTCTGATGATGGAATTGATATTGATTATAGTGCAACAGGAATTATTATGAATAATATTACTGTAAATAATAATGGTGATGATGGTCTTGCTACAACCAATATTAATGCAGGTAGTTGGTCAATAACTAATTCTACATTTAGTTTTAATAGTGACAATGGTTTGTCTATACGTAACTTACAAAATTCCATTATGGATAATATAACTGCAAATAATAATAGTAATGGAATTTATTTTGATAGTGCTGGTGTGAATCTTATAGTGGTTAATTCTGTTTTTAATTATAATGGTATTGGGGTTTATTTCAATGATGGTAATCATGATAGTGTTAGTATAGAAAACTCTACAATTTATTCAAATACAAAGGGTATTTATGCTTGGTATGAAGCGAGTAATGTTATACTTAGGGGATTAAATGTTTCTAATTCAGGAAGTTATGGTTTTCATTCAGATAATACTGATTCTAATTTTGCTTTTTATGATTCTTATCTTGAAGGGGCTACTAATGATGTAAAACTTGATAGTAATGATAATAATATGACTTTTGTTAATGTAAGTTATGATAGTGAAAGTGTTGGTAGTGGTTGTGAATTAACAAGAAAATACTATTACCGCGCTTATGTCAATGACTCAGACAGCAATCCTGTTTTAAATGCAAATGTTACTGCATTTAATGTTAGTGATGATTATCAGTTTAATTATTCAACAGATGCAACTGGTTATACACCAAGAGCAGAGATAACAGAGTATGTTAATTTAGGTGGGACAAGGAATTATTATAATAATTATTCAATTTATGCAGACAATGTTTCTCATTCAGGAAATATAACTTATAATGTAAGTTTAGAATTAAATAATTTAGAAAGTAATATTGAGATTAGTTCAGGGGCAGTAGCAGACACAGAATATCCAATATTCTCTGCATACTGGGATAACAATGATTCTTTTGAAGATTCAGGAACAGGTTTATTTAATGTTACAATAACTTCAACAAATGGAACTGTTTGGTTAGAAATTAATAATACAAATATAACTGCATTTAATGAAACAGCAGATGTTTATAATGCAAGTCATAGTTTTGCAGTAGGGGATGTTTATGATTATAGGTGGCATAGTTGGGGAAATGGAAGTTCTAATAATTATAATGTAAGTGATGAGAGGAGTTATAGTGTTAATGATAGTGCTCCAAATGTTAATATAATTTATCCTTTGAATATAAATTATACAATAAATGTAACTGAATTAAATTATACTTATGCTGATGCAGGGGGAGTAGGTTATTGCTGGTATTCATTTGATAATGGAGTTGTTAATAGCAGTCCTGTAAATGCAGGTGTAAACTGGACTGGATTATCTGGAACAGATGGAAGCAATATATGGACTTTGTATTGTAATGATAGTTCAAATAATTTAAATTCAACAAATATTAGTTTTTACAGCACAGTATTTAGCAAATGTGGAAATTTGACACAAGTTAATTTAGAATATAATTTGCAAAATGATATAACAGGAATTTCTGGAACTTGTTTTAATATTACTGCAAATAATGTGACTTTGAATTTTAATGGAAAAGCAATTACTAGTAGTGGTTATACAGATATTGGAGTTAATGTTGTTGGTTATAATGATACTACTATTACTTCTGGAGGAGGTGGCCCGCATATTAATGGTTTTGAAAATGGAATCTTTATGCAAAATAGTCATAATAATTATATTGAGGGTATTATTGTTAGTGATGCAAATAGTGATGGTGTTTATTGGACAGGTGTTACAAATACTACAATTAGTGGGGGAAATTATGATGCTAATGGTGTAGAGAGTGGTTCTGGAAATGGGTTATATGCAGATAGTAATTGTGTAAACAATACAATAAGTATAACTTCTATGGATACTAATTCTGATGCAGGATTAGAGTATGCAGGACATAATAGCACAATTAGTGGAGGAAGTTTTGATAGTAATGATAATGGAATAATTGTTACTGGAAATAATAATCTTATTAATGGTGTTGATTCAGATTCTAATTCTGTTTCTGGTATTGATGTTAGTGGAAGTAATAATACTATAAAAGATTCTACATTTGATGGTAGTGGTGGTCAGACTGGAATATATTTAGCTGGTACAAATATAACTATTGATGGATGTTCTTTTATTGGAGAAGGTATTGTCTCTACTAGTGGAACTTTTTTTACAATAAGTGATAATGTATTTGAGGGTAGTGGCTATGACCCTACTGGGATTTATTTAACTAATACTAATTATTCAAAAATCTTTAGAAATATACTTAATCAGAGTAGTGTGGCTATTTATATAGACAGTAGTTCAAATAATAGTTTTTCTAATAATACAATTAATAGTTCTAGTTCTGATGCAATTACTATTAGTGGAGCAGGGTCTGATAACAACAACTTCACTAACATAACAATAATAAATACTGCTGGAGGATTTAGTGATGTTAATTGGATTACAGCAGGAATTAGTGGAACTTATTTAATTGATATGCCACATATTGGAAATTATACATTTACTGGAGCAGGTGGGATTATTAATATTAAAGATTCAACTTACGGTGTTATAAATTATTTAAATAGTGTTAATGGAACTGGAACAAATTTAACAAATGATATTAGAATTGGGAATAATTCAGTTGTTGTTGAAAGCGGGAGTAATGAAGGTTTGAATGTTTCAGCAAACATCGCACTTTATGGGATTGGAGATAGAGGTTATGCAATTCCTGTTATATTAAGAGATGGAACAAATATTTGCAATACAACAACAACACCTTCATGCTGGAATTTTACAGCTCTTACTGCAAGTACTGTTCTATTTAATGTAAGTTCTTGGAGTAATTATAGTGTGGGAGAAAGTCCTGATACAACTGTTCCTAATGTAACAATTAATTATCCAACATCTTATTTAAACACAACTTCAACATCAATCAACTTCAATGTAACTGCTTTAGATGAAACTCTTATGGATAGTTGTTGGTTTACTTTAAATAATGGAGTTACAAATTATACAATGATTAATTCAACAGCTAATGATGATTATAATTATACAAACACAAGCATAGGTGATGGAAATTACCTAGCATATTTTTACTGCAATGATTCTTCAAATAATATTAATAATAGTGAAAGTGTTAATTTTACTGTTGATACAAGTGCTCCTGGAATCTCTATAGAATATCCAACTAATAATTCAAATCATACTAATACAGAATTAAATATTAATTATACTGCGAGTGATTCTGGTTCTGGATTAGATAGTTGTTGGTATTCTAATGATACATATACAACTAACACAACATTAGCAGATTGTAAAACTAATATAACAGATGTTGTATGGACAGAAGGAAATCATAATGTAACAATCTGGGTTAATGATAGTGCTGGTAATGAAAACTCAAGTAGTGTGAGTTTTACTATAGATACAACTCCTCCATACTTTGATGAATCTTTAACTAATCAAACTATAACTTATAATACTGGTTTAAGTTATAATATTAATGCAAGTGATAGTGGAGTTGGTTTAGATAGTTATGCTGTAAATGATACTACTAACTTCAAGATAAACAGCAGTGGTAATTTAGAAAATAACACAATATTAGAAGTTGCTCTTTACTGGGTAAATATAACAATTAATGATACTTTGAATAATTTAAATTCAAGTGTAATTTATATTAATGTAACTCAGATAAGTTCAAGTGTTAATCTTACTTTGGATTATAATCAATCAAATATTAGTATAATAAGAGAATCAAGTATTGATTTAAATTGCTCAACAATTACTGGTGATTCAGGAGCATATTTAGAATTATGGAATCATGGGACTTTAATTAATAATGGAACTTCACCTATTGGAAATACAACTGCATTTAATACTAAAGGGATATTTAATATAACTTGTGTTTATGAGGCAAGTAATAATTATTCAAGAGTAAGTGAAACATGGTGGGTTGAAGTTAATGATACAACTGTTCCTAATGTAACAATTAATTATCCAACATCTTATTTAAACACAACTTCAACATCAATCAACTTCAATGTAACTGCTTTAGATGAAACTCTTATGGATAGTTGTTGGTTTACTTTAAATAATGGAGTTACAAATTATACAATGATTAATTCAACAGCTAATGATGATTATAATTATACAAACACAAGCATAGGTGATGGAAATTACCTAGCATATTTTTACTGCAATGATTCTTCAAATAATATTAATAATAGTGAAAGTGTTAATTTTACTGTTGATACAAGTGCTCCTGGAATCTCTATAGAATATCCAACTAATAATTCAAATCATACTAATACAGAATTAAATATTAATTATACTGCGAGTGATTCTGGTTCTGGATTAGATAGTTGTTGGTATTCTAATGATACATATACAACTAACACAACATTAGCAGATTGTAAAACTAATATAACAGATGTTGTATGGACAGAAGGAAATCATAATGTAACAATCTGGGTTAATGATAGTGCTGGTAATGAAAACTCAAGTAGTGTGAGTTTTACTATAGATACAACTCCTCCATACTTTGATGAATCTTTAACTAATCAAACTATAACTTATAATACTGGTTTAAGTTATAATATTAATGCAAGTGATAGTGGAGTTGGTTTAGATAGTTATGCTGTAAATGATACTACTAACTTCAAGATAAACAGCAGTGGTAATTTAGAAAATAATACAATATTAGAAGTTGCTCTTTACTGGATAAACATAACAATTAATGATACTTTGAATAATCTGAATTCAAGTGTAATTTATATTAATGTAACTCAAGCAACAGGTTCTATTAATGGAACTATAAATGGAACTCAATCTAATTTTACTGCATATAATGGAACAGCAACAATGAATATATTTCTTAATTCAACAAATATTACAGGATATGGTAATTGTTTAATTTATTTTAATGGAACTCTTTACAATAATGGAACTTGTCCTGTTTATAATCAGACTAATTTATCAGTTGGTTTATACAATGTAACTTTTGTTTATGAAGGAAATACAAATTATTCATCTGATACAGAAGTATGGTGGGTTAATAATACTTTAATTGTTGTAGATACAACTAATCCAGATTTAACAATTATCTATCCACCAAATAATACAAATACTTCAAATAATAATTTAAACATAAACTATACTGCAAGTGATAATATAGCATTAGATAGTTGTTGGTATTCTAATGATACTTATACAACAAATACAACATTAACTGATTGTGAAACTAATATTACAGATGTAACTTGGATTGAAGGAAATCATAATGTAACTATTTGGGTTAATGACTCATCAAACAACATAAACTCATCAAGTATTACATTTACTATAGATACAACTGCACCTAATATTTCAATAGAAACTCCAACAAATAACTCAAACTCTTCAAATACAGGAATTAACATAAATTATACTACTTCAGATTCATATTCTGAATTATCAACTTGCTGGTACTCCAACGACACTTATTCAAGCAACACAACTCTAACAGATTGTGAGACAAACATTACTGATGTTGTATGGAGTGAAGGAAATCATAATGTAACTATTTGGGTGAATGATACTTTAAATAATATAAACTCTTCAACTATAACTTTTACAATTGATACAACTCCACCAGATTTAACAATTATCTATCCACCAAACAATACAAATACTTCAAATAATAATTTAAACATAAACTATACTGCAAGTGATAATATAGCATTAGATAGTTGTTGGTATTCTAATGATAGTTATTCAAGTAATACAACTTTAACAAATTGTTCAACAAATATTACTTCTGTTGTTTGGGTTGAAGGCAAGCATAATGTAACTATTTGGGTGAATGATAGTGTTGGAAATGAAAATTTAAGTAGTGTTGTGTTTAGAGTTGATAATGTTGCTCCGAGTTTTGATAATTTGAGAAATTTTACACATTTAGTAAATACAAGTTTTTCTAATTTAGTAACTGTGAGTGATTCAGGTATAGGAGTTGAGAGTTATGTATTAAATGATACAACTTATTTTAATATTAATAGTTCAACTGGTTTGATTAGTAATACAACAAATTTATCAAGAATTGAGATTTATTGGTTAAATATTTCTGTTAATGATAGTTTAGGAAATTTGGTAAGTGGATTGTTTTATATTAATGTTAGTGAAGATGCAACAGCACCTGTTGTAAGTTTAATAAGTCCTGCTAACTCTGTATCATATACTTCAAATAGTATTTTAATAGGATTTAGTTATAATGTTAGTGATGTAAATAATGTTAATAATTGTAGTTTAATTATAAATGGAGCTATTAGTGTTACTAATAATTCAATTAATAAAAGTGCAAGTTCTTTAAGTTTTAGTCAGACATTTACTCCTGGAACTTATAATTGGAATGTTAATTGCAGTGATAATACTGGAAATATTGGGAATAGTAGTGTGAGAAGTTTTGTTATTAGTGCTCCTGCTCCTACTGCTATTCCAGGCACTAGTAGTTCAAGTGGTGGTGGGGGCGGGGGTGGAGGAGTGGATGTTATAGCTAAAGAAGAATTTTCTGTAGATACTTTATTAATAGAAACTTCAACAAAACAAGGAGAGTCTTTAAGAAAGAATATTATTATTAAAAATACTGAAAACAAGGCTCAGAATTTTGGACTTTCAATAAGTGAGAGTTTAAAAGAACTAGTTTTTATTTCTGAAACTAATTTTACATTACAAGCAGATGAAGAAAAAATAGTTTATTTGAATTTCTTTTCAACTAAAGAAACAACTGCTGATACTTATGCAGGAAATATAAAAATTAAAACAATCTCAAGTGAAAAAAAGATTTTAATAATTCATAGTGTAATGACTAGAGAAGCTTTGTTTGATATAAATTTAGATGTTCCTATAATATATAAAGAGGTTTCTCCTGGTGGAGAATTATTTTTTCATGTTACTTTAATTAATTTAGGTGAAATAGGAAAAGTGGATGTTAGTATAGAATATCTAATAAAAGATTTTGAAGGGGACATTGTTTCTAAAAAGCAAGAAATGATTGCAGTTGAAACACAAGCATCTCTTTCTAGAACAATGGATATCCCTTTAGATACAAAAATAGGAGATTATCTTATAATAGCTAATGTAAAATATGGTTCTTCAGTTGGAACCTCTAATGTTAGTTTTAAAGTTACATCCCCTTGGAGTGTTAAGAATTTATTGAAAAATAATTATTTAATAATAAGTTTGATTGTTGTTTGTTTATTTATCATTAGTTTTGTTTTATTAAAAGTGTTTAGAAGAAAAAAGAAGGTAGGGAAAAGAAAGAGAAAAAGGAAAAGCAGAAAAAAGAAAAATTAGTTATGGATAAATTTTTTGGTGAGGTTTTTGTTTGAAATTAATTGTATTATTGATAACTTTTTGTTAATTGGATTAATTTAGAATAGGATTTGTTTAGTTAGAATCTTTTAAGAATTTATTTAGGATGCAATTTATTTTTTTAGAAATTATTCTGCAAATAATCCTCTTAAGTTTTTATAAGCAAGTGTTTCATCTGAGCATTTATCACTTAATGTATGAAATATATAATGTTCTGGGTCTGTTTCATTAATTTCTATTCTTCCTATTGCTAATTTTATTCCTGAATAATGAGGGTCATTTATTAAAACTACTTGTTGGTTATATTCTTGCAATACTTGTTTCTTTTTTTCAAGTGCTTGTTCTGATTCATGTTTTGTTTATGTTATAAAACTTCCTAATTCAATTTCTTCAAAAAAAGTGGGGATTATTTTTTCTAATGTTTGTAATCCAGAATTTGAGGTTTTTATTGCTGTTCTTTTTCTAACTGGTTTTGCTTTATGTTTTTTTGACATAATTTTTAAAGGGTTTTGAAGTATTTAAAGAATTATAAGGTAGGAAGGTATATTTAGGATTAATTGTTTTTATTAATATTATAAAAGCTAAGCTTCAGGAAGCAGTTCTAATGGGATTCTTGAAGAGATAGGAAACCCACATATTTATGGGCGAGGAGATGTTACTTTTCTTTCAATTCTTGTTAATTGAGTTTTTATTTCTCTGATTTCTTTTTCTGCTTTTCTATTTACTTGATAATCATATTCTGCTCTTAATCTATCTCTTTCAGTTATTCTGTTTTGGGACATTAAGATTATTGGAGCTTGAACTGCTGCTAAACATGAAAGAATTAAATTTAAGAGGATAAAAGGAAAAGGGTCAAATGGATTTCCATTAATATAATTAAACCAGAAGTAAGTATTTAATATCATCCATAAAATTAGAAAAACTGCAAAACTAAGTATAAAAAACCAGCTACCTGCCCATTTTGTTAAAAAATCTGCTGCTTTTTGTCCAGGAGTTAGTTTTCTTTTGTCTTGATGAAAGGGATTGGTTATTGTTTTAAATATATTATCACTTAGCTTCTCAACTTCTTTAGTTGCGTTTTTAGTTGTGTTTTCAAAAGGAAAATTAACTAAGTTATTGTTTGATTTTTTTGTTTGATTTTTAGATTTTATCTCTTTTTTCATAAGGAGAATAGGGGAAAGGGGTTTTTATAGGTTTTTGTTTATTGAGTTTGATTTTAAGATGGTTGTTAATTTGTTTGAAGAGTTTTTAGTTATGACTAGTAAGTGAGGACAAGGGAAAGGTTTTTAAAGAAATTTTTGATAGTTGAGAGTATGGATGGAAAATTACAATCTTTGGAATATAACTTGATTGATAATGGAAACTATGATCTTTATAAGTCAATGTTAGCTTCAGCTGTAGTAAGGAATTGTGAAAAATCTTTCTCAAATATACGTTGTATGCTTGCTTTAGCTGATTCATTTAATCAAATAGGAGGAAATGATCAATATTTATTTATTGGAGGAGCAGGAGTTTTGGGAAATGTTTTAAGACATATAGATGAATCAAAAATTTTTGATTGTAGGTATGTTCATGATTTAGATTTAGTTTTACGTTCAAGAGATTATAAAGATGTTTTAACAGATTTTTTTGATGATAAAAATACTATTAGACTCTCTTTATCAATTCCTGGAAAATTAACAGTTGCAGGAATTTGTGTTGATTCTGAAGATAGAAAATTAGAAGAGTTAGATTTAGATGTATATATTCCCAGAGGTAGTCCCAGAGATGGAGCATCAATTAATGGCATTTATTTTGATTATCATAAATGGGAAAGCAGGAAGATTACAGAATTATTAGGCATATCATTTAATGTTGCTAGTCCTTTGGTGCTTCTTTCTTTAAAATTAGGTATTGAATCTGGTAGGAGAGGTGTAAGAAGAACAAAAGATTGTCAAGATATTATTAATCTTTTAGGGATATTAGAGAAAGATGGTTGTGAACCTAGTGAAGTTTATAATGACCTTTCATGTGAACAATATAATAAATTAAGAAAAATTTTTAGTAGTGATTGTAATGAATGTGGAGAATGTAGAGCATATTCTAATCCTGGATTATTGGTGATTCCAAATGAAGATTATGTTCATGAGGTAATTAAATGTGGAGAGGAGGATGAAGATGAAAATATTAGTGTTGTCTGATATTCATTCAGATTATGTTGCAGCAAGATCTGCTTATGATGTGGAAAATCCTGATTTTGTTTTAGATTGTGGAGATCATCAAGAAGTTAAAAATCTTTTTGAACTTACACCTCATTTTTATATTTTTGGTAATCATGAGCCTTCTACTATTTATACCCCTCTTGATGGAATGCCTGTTCCAGTCAAGATACCTTCTGGAGTGATTTTATGTTTAAAGAAAAATGATTTAGAAGTCAGGGTTGCAGGTATTGATGGGAATTATGCAAAAAAAAGCAGAACTCATGTTGTTGATCAATGTGGTATTGATAAGTTAAAATCAATTCCAAAAGGAGGAGTAGATATTATCTTAACTCATGAATCTCCTCTTTTAGTTTCAGAAAATTCAGATTATAGGAGTCTTGCTAAAAAAGTTATTTCTGAGATTGAAAGAATAAATCCTTGTAGGTTTTTCTCTGGACATTATAATAATTTTATGGATTCTCTTAAAACTCCTAAAGGAATTAAGAATATTGTTTTAGATGACATGGCTAAAGGATATTGTTTGTTAGATGGGGAAACTTTAGAAGTAACTAGAAAAAGAGCAAGGTTTAGGTGAGCTCATAAACTTTATTAACTTATCTTTTCTAATTCTTTTATGGAAAATAAAACTTACCCACCCACCCACTCAGATAGCCCACCCACCCAAGTTACTCAAATAAAATCAGGACTTGAAATACATCAGCAACTTGATACTCATAAATTATTTTGCGATTGTCCATCTGTTTTAAGAAATGATGAACCTGAATTCGAAGTTTGCAGGAAATTGCATGCTGTTGCTGGTGAAACAGGAGAGATTGATGTTGCTGTTGAATATGAAGTAGGGAAAGATAAAGAGTTTGTTTATCAAGGTTATGATACAACTTGTTTAGTTGAATTAGATGAAGAGCCTCCGCATTTAATTAATCAAGAAGCATTGGAAATAGGTTTGCATATTTCTATGTTATTAAATTGTGAGATTGTCCCTATTGCTCAGATAATGAGGAAAACTGTTATTGATGGAAGTAATACGGGAGGTTTTCAGAGAACTGTTTTAATTGCTAGGAATGGTTATGTTGAAACTGAAAAAGGAAGAGTTGGTATTAATTGTATTTTACTTGAAGAAGATGCTGCAAGAATAATTAGAAAAGAAGGTGGGGAAAAGATTAAAGAGGATGATAGGAAAAAGATTAATGAAGAAGATGGAAAAAAGATTTTTAGATTAGATAGATTAGGGATTCCATTAGTTGAGATAGCAACAGAACCTGATATTAAATCAGCTGAACAAGCAAAAGAAGTTGCTTTGCATATTGGTGATATTCTAAGAAGTTGCAAGGTTCGTCGAGGAATTGGAACAATTAGACAAGATGTTAATATTAGTATTCCAGGACATCCAAGAATTGAGATTAAAGGTTTTCAAGATACTAAGATGATGATAAAAACAGTTGAAGAAGAAGTTAAGAGGCAGGAAGAAAATTTAAAATTAGGAGATAAGGAAGAATTAAAAAGTGAAGTTAGAAATGCTTTAGTTGATGGTAAAACAGAATTTTTAAGGCCAATGCCAGGTGCTTCAAGAATGTATCCTGAAACTGATTTGCCTTTGTTGAGGATTTCTAGAGAGATTATTAATAATGCTAAAGAGAGTTTGCCTAAATTAAGAACAGAGGTTAGAAAAGAATTAAGAGAAAAAGGTTTAAGTGAAGAACAGATTCAGATTTTATTAAAAACAGATAAGTTAGAAGAATTTGAAAGTTTGTTGAAATTAATTAATGATTCTAAATTTATTTTTAAAGTTTTAATTGAGATTCCTAAAGAAGTTGGAAAACATGAGAGTAAGAGTGTTAGTGAGATTGATGAAATTTTGACTTTAGATATTATTGAAAGTATTGTTGATTTAGTTGATAAAAAAAAGATTGGTAGGGATGATATTAAAAATATTATGGAAGAAATTGTTAAAGGAAAGAGTTTTGATGAAGCTGTAAAGATCGAAAAAGTTGATTTAGGTGAAGTGGAGAATGAGGTTGCTGAACTTATTAAGAAAAAACCCGGTTTATCAGTTGGAGGTTATATGGGTTTGATTATGCATAAGTTTAAAGGAAAAATTAGTGGTAAAGAGGTTAATGAGATACTTGGGAAGTTGTTGTGATGAAAAAACATAAAAATATGTTGGGGGATAATTTATAAATTATAAATATTCTATGATGTGAAAGGGATTAGTTGATTAAGGTAAGTGAATAAAAATCATATGAGTTGAATAAAAAATGATGAGAAAGAAAGAGGATTTAAAATAAAATGAAAGTAAAAGATAATCTTATATTGGGAGTTTTTATTTTAATAATTGTTTTTTCATTAGGAACTTTTTTATATTATAATATTGAAGATTGGAGTATTCTTGATTCTGTTTATTTTGTTGTTGTCACTGTAACAACTGTTGGTTATGGAGATATAGTTCCTCAGACAAATTTAGGAAAAATAGCCACAATATTTTTTACTATTTTTGGAATAGTTATGTTTTTTTATTTTATATCATTGATTACAAGTGTTATTGTTAAAATTAGTTTTAGGAAAAAAATTAGTAAGATAAAACATGATTTAAAAAAACAAGAAGGGTTGAAAGAAGAAGAGATTAAGAGTAGGAGAAAAAAAGAGATAAATTAAGAGTTAAGGAAAGTTAGTTGTTAATAAAAGTAAGAATATCATTAGTCTTATATAGGGCAGGTTAGGAGAGTTTTAGTTAAGCAGAGATAGAGTTGTTAAGTAAGTTGGAGATTAAAAAAAGTATAAAGGAGAGATGAAAGGTATGGGAAAAAGTGATTAAGAGATTAAGAGATATGGAAGAAGATATTTAAGATATAAGATAAGTGATTAAGAAGTTTAGGTGTTAACATAATTTTTCTTTTGTTTCTTCATCTCTTGGGTCTTTCCAATTAGAATCAAACTGAACAACTGCTCCTGTAAGAGGAGTTATTGAAATAACTTGATTATCTTGGCAAGTTATTTCATTGTCTTGGCAATAGTTTGAAGAATTGCAGATTGCTTTTGTATAAGTGTAAGTATTTAAATTTTTTTCAGAATTTATTGCTCTTCCTGTTAAAGGAGTTATTATCATTGTTGGAATTAAGAAAAAGATTAGGGCTAGGATTACTAAGGTTAAGATTATAATAATTGTTGTTGATGTTTTCATTGGTTTGTAAAGGATTATGGATTTTTAAAGGTTGGTTGATGGTTAGGATGAGATGTTATTAATATTATATAGAATAAGATATTTTGTAAACATTATTATTCTTTTAGTAATATTCTGAGATAGAACTTTTGTTTTATATTCTATTACACGAGTTTTTGACCTCTTTGGTGTTTAGTTTGATATGGGCTCACGAGGAGTTGAACCTCGGAATATTCAGTGTAAAAGATTATATCCTAAAGGATATACTTTGTAACAAGTTAGTTATTTGCAGAGACATTTAACCATATTTAGTGATAATATCATACTTTTTATAAAATTTTCATTAATCAAACCCATACTAAAAATAGTTTAGTTACTTTATAGTTACAATAATAGAAAACTATTTATAATATTGTTTCTCCAATAAAATATGGAAGATTGTATAGATTCAATAATTGTTTGTGGAGGTAAAGGTTCCAGAATGAAAGATTTAACTGAAAAATGTGGATGTAAATCTCTTGTCCCAATTTTGGGAGTTCCAGCAATTAGTTATTTAACACATGTAATAAGGAAGGTTGTTCCAAATTCAAGAATAATTTTAGCTATTGATAATCCTGGGTTAAGATCTAAATTCGAAGAGATATATAGTATACGCAATAAATAATCGAAAGTTATTTATATAAGCTATCCCTTCTTTT